>NZ_JALOAA010000037.1 GCF_023229025.1 Sulfurimonas sp. | reverse complement strand
AGAGACTGTATATATAACAGGTAGTTTACATATAGAGTAGGTTTGGTAAAAATCATATACCGAGCCATCTAAATGCTTGCTTACATCCAACTTGCTTGGAACTATAAAACCGTAAAGACTCAAACCAGTCTCAAGACCCATTATTACATCGCCTCTAGCCTCTTGTGCATCTTCACCATCAAGCTCTAACTCATACTTTGTAACAAGATCTCGACTCTCTTGGAGTGAGTCCTCGCTTAATCTATGCTTTACGCCTTCTAATGCATTATTTAAGACATTTAAAACTTTCTCTTCTATCTCCTTGAGTATCTCATCATTAAATCCTAAGATCTTCTCCTGTGCCTTAGAGGTTAAGACAGTTACATGCAGGGTATCTTCTTTTTTATTTTGATAGATTCCAACCCCCATCGGCAAGAAAACTCCCGCTTCAGGATGCTTTTTTAACAACTCAAAAGAGAGCTTCTCATGATAAACCGTAAGAAGAGTAAATATTTTATACTCCGTCTCTTTAAACTGTATCATAAACGGATTAATCATATTGCTATTTACACCTATTCCAAAGCCGTTTTGCACAAATGCTTTCTCTATATGTTCTGTAGTTATTAACCCTTTTTTGTTATCTACATCAAATATATGCAAATCACCCTGCGCCCAAACTACCGATGCAGTTACTAATGCAACGATAAAAATAACTATTTTTTTCATTTTCTATCCTTTTATAAGGTTGAAGTAGCGCTTCTGCTACTCTTAATTAGGGGATTATATAAATCCAACCCTCTTTTACTCTCTCAACAATCTCAACAATGCCCGCCGTCACTACTTCCGTATCATCTACTAGATCCTCTTCTTTTATATTTTTTGTCTGCATTGTATTGCCACATGCTACAAACTCAACTTCTAGCTGCATAAGAGCATTAACTCTTTGAGCAATTTCATTCTCTTTTTTTAATAAAGCTCTTATACCGTGATAGTAAGCAATAATTTTCATATTAACTTTTTCAGGTCCATAAAACTTTAGCACATTATTTGCGCTGCTTAACACGTGATGAATATCTTCATCCTTCGCACTTTTTATGGAAAAAACTATTTTTCTCGGTTCCAATATATCTGGCTTAGGCTCTGCAAAAATAGTCTCGGCTTGTAGGGTATAGACCATTAACAGAAGTAATACTACAAATTTTCTCATCTTACTCTCCTTTGATTTTTTTTGTTAGTTCCTTAAAATCATCACTACTCCAAGATCCCGGTATCATTTTGATAATTTTTTGATTTTTATCAACAAAGTAAAAGGATGGGGTTATCATAACATTAATGCCTAAAGGTATCTCATGAATATCTAGGTTTAATTTTACAGGGATAAATCGCTCCTCAACCCACGTCGACATCTCTTTATCATCAAAAACATCTCTATCCATTTTTATGCAGTAGCGACAATTCGTTCTTACAATATCTATCATGATTATTTTTGAATTTTTTTGTTGAAGCCCAAGAGCATCTTCATAACTCAGCCAATCAACTCCAAAAAGAGCTACAGAACTAAATATAAAAGAGAAAATAATTTTTTTCATAAAAACACTCGCTTACTATTTTCAAGGCTATTTTGACTACTGAAAAAATAGGAGAGCTTGCTAAAGTAGCTCAAAATAGCCCTGTAACTCTATTAAAAGAGGTAGTTTAACTCAAAACGGTACTCGTTATAAGAGTCTTTATTGTCGCCTCCGACACGATCATCAGCATCTACAAACGCAAGGCGTATTTTTGCATCTATAGTAGGTGTGAATCTTTGTCTAAAATCCATATGTAGAATATTACTATCTGCTTGAACGCCGGCTGCTTGCTTATCTTCATCAAAGTCTTGCATTGCATATCTTGCTAAAGCGCTAAATCCATCTAAAATCTTTGCCTTGCCAAAATCGTAGTAAACTTCAGCAGAAGTGGTTTTTGTATCTGCTCTCCAGTTGTACTGTGCCATAGCACGTGTATATCCGCCAGTCGGAAAACCTCTCCATGGAGCAATGATATCGGACTCATCTGCAACCTGCGAGTAGGCAATCTGTGCTTTGAAGATTCCATCCGTTAAAACAAGACGTGCCATACTAAGAGATGTATCTAACGAAGAAGCATCCTTATAACCCTGTTGTGCTCCCGTCAATCCTGCTAGAGTTCCGCTTAAACTAGCACCACCTATTACTCCGGCACCATCATCAAACTGCTGCATATGACGAACACCCGGCGTTAAAGATAGGTTGTCGCTAAGAGCAATTTTGTAGTTTAACTCCCCTGTTAATGAAGAGAAAAGCCCCGGTACCGAGCCATATGTAACATCCATTACAAGGTTGTTAATAGATTTATTTTTAAAATTTACTACTACTAACTCATTCTCTTCTTTACCATGTGGTTTAAGATTACTATAGCTTAAACCTTTATGCACTGCCGAATCATCATTATTGTTCCAGCTGCTTCCAGAGGAGTCTTTAAACGTAAGTACATCATGAAACGATGTATGATCACGAAGCTTTTGTGCCGTAAAATACGCACCGCGAATAGTAGTTTTTGGAATCTCATTTATAGCTACAGTATAACCCTCAAATGTGTTTGGAATCATTTTTGTATCATTTGATTTTGTCAAAAATGACTCAAATATCTGGCGACCGACTTTAAAGGAGGTTTTTGATACATCATATTGTAGATATGCTTGTCCGAGGACACTCATCGACCAATCTCCCCCGTTTAAAACATCGTAACGGCTAAATGTATCTTTACCGGATTTTACAGTTCCTACATCTGCATTATCTTCACGAAGAGAAGAAAAAGGACTGTTGGAGTAGTATAAACCTGCTGTAGCACTAAGTCCATGAAAGGGAGCTGTTTTATAAATCAAACTTCCTCCTAAACCAAATGCTTTATTGTCGCCGTTTGCATCATTTTCCCAGTCCCATCTAAAAGCATTTGTTCTTAAGCGACCATAAAATATACCCTCTGTAAATGCCTCACTTAAAGTATTTGCTGTAGATGGAAGTGTATTGTAAACTTCCATCATGTTGTTTTTTAAAACTCTTTTTGGTTCTGTATCATCTGCACTTAATGTTGAGGTAAGCAGACATGTGAGTGCCGCAATTGCACTTAATTTTAATATTTTCATAGTTCTATTTTCCTTTTTGAGTATCTTAACTACAGCTTCTTGAGCCTTCAACAGGACATCCGCAGTCATAATCGAGAAGAGTAACATTTCCTTCATTACTAACATCAACTACTTTTTTTCTCTTAATATAATCTCTTGTAATATCATATACCGCTCTAATCTTATCTTCTTGAAGATTTGTACCTGCATTTTGCAAATTGCCTCCCCAAGAAGATACGATATATGTTTTGTTTAAATCAATTGGTTTATTGCCAATCATTAAATTTGAGATTCTCTCTCCGGCTTTATTGGAGACTGCGATACTGTATGTAACACCGCCAAGTCTACTCATATCCCCACCCTGTTGATAAAGTGGATTTGCGTTAAACACATTATCGGCAATATCCTCTAACAAAGATGCGATTTTATCGCCTTTTAACTCAAATGTATAAACATCCGGATAAGTAATTCCGCACATCTCATAGACATTATCCATCAAGATATCTTCACCTGCAAGAACTGTAGTTCCCCATCTGTACCCTGGTGTAAAGGAGATATCACACTTCATCTCATCCATTATTGCATCATTAATAAGCTGATCAAAGGTTGAGAAAAATGTATCTCTTTTGTAGAGAATATTTTTTGTTTTACCAAGAACTTCATTAAGCTCTTTGTTGTATGGAGCATATAGCTCTTCTACTAACTTTTCACCCTCCGGATCAGCCGGAATAAGCTTTGAAGCTATTGGAATGAGCTTATACTCATAATCTCTTACCTTTCCATCTTTTGCATCAATATCCAAACGACCTACATATTTCCCGTGGCTTCCTGCAATTACTATCACACATCCATTGATAACAATAGGCTTTGGTGATGGGTCATGCGTGTGTCCACTTAAAATAAAATCTATGCCGTTTACTTTACGTGCAACCTCTTGATCTACACTAAATCCATCATGTGATAACACAACAACACAATCAACTTTATGCTCTTCTCTTAGCTCATCTACATACTCTTGAAGCGTATCAAGCCTTAGCCCAAAGCTCCACCCTTGTGTAAACTCTTTAGGATTTGCAGTTGATGTAAATGGAAATGATTGACCAATAATTCCAATCTTTGCTCCGCCTCTCTCTTCAATGGTATAAGGTTCAAATATTAGCTCCTCATAATCATCAGCAAAAGAGTCATTTCCAACAACATTTTGAGAGATAAATTTGGCATCAAGCATCTCTATAAGCTCTTTTACGCGCTCTTTGCCATAAGTAAACTCCCAGTGTCCAACCATAACGTCAATACCTAAGTAGTTTTGAGCCTTAACAATTGCTTCACCTCTGCTCTTTAATGCAACACCCGTACCCTGCCATGTATCTCCGGAGTCAAGAAAAAGAACATTCTCTTCTCCTCTTGTTTTTCTCACATGCTCTACCACTGTTTTGATATGGGCTATACCACCCATCTTTCCAAACTTTTTTGCTAAAGATTCAAAATCTATATGTGTGTCAAAGTAAGCATCTAAACTGCTTGGCTCTAAACCATAATGTTTTGCAAAAGCCTCCCCACACAAAAATCCCGGTGTTCCCACAAGGTTTGGAGCTGAGATCAGCGTTGACGGCTCTCTCCAATAAAGTGGTTTAATATGTGCATGCATATCACATACGTGAAGAAGTGTAAAATTTCCCGTATCTTTAAAACTATTTATATCTTTTAGCGATATTTGCGATACAGCTCTTGGAGCTGCACTCGATGCAGTTGTTGCGCCTAATCCAAATATGGCGCAAATATGCATAAAGTCTCTTCTAGAAATTTCCATCTATACTCCCTTATCTCTTTAAACCTGGCAGAGCGATAGTCGCACCCTTTGCCTCGTCTGTAAAATAGACCTCTAGTGCCGTCATCTCTTTTGAGCCAAGTGGAATAACTGCTAGCAGAGCGTTATTCATGCACCCTTGAAATCTTTTTTGAAGCGTTGCAAGAGCTGACTTTGTCATTCTGTACGCCGGCCATGTTGCAGCTGAAGCATTTCCTTTAGCTGAAATATCAGGAAGCGGTTGTGTTCGTAAAATTCCGCCTATAACACTTGGATTATGGCAGCTCAAACAAGAGAGTCCTCTAGCGCCTCTTTTTGTTTCAAAAACTACTTTTCCAAGTGCATAAGCCTCCTTCATGTGCTTGTTAGCATTTACATCAATATTGATTTCTTCATCATTTGCTAATGCTTTTACATATGAGGACATATTAAACATCTCTGAGCTTTTCAATGCATATGGTTTTTGCCCGCTATCATGCATCATACCTTGAAGCATCTGATCAATGCTTACAACCATTTTAAACTTTTCAATATATCTAGGAAAACCGGCTATATATGATGGTAAAGCATCTTCTGAAACACCTAAATATTTAGCAAGTGCACTCTCTCCACCAAGCTCATCTAAAAACTCTGAACCCTCTGCAAGCATCATGTCTGCCGGATTATTTTCTAATAGCTCCTCATACATTGCTCTATCTGCATCACTCATTGCAAACTGCTCACTTGCAAAAGTTAATGATGAAAGAAGAGTAACACAGAGTACTATTTGCATACCTTTTTTCATTATTTACCCTTTTGGTTTAATCTTTGCTACTGTCTCTTGAACTTCACCTTTGCTATCTGTAAATATTACTTTTAGTTCTCCGGCTCCATCAATCTTCATATAAGTCGTAAATACTGGATTTACAGAGAGTGTCTCCCAGACATTCATAGTTGTAATAACTTTGCCTTTGTATTCAAATACTACTTTTTTAATGTATTCGGCAGGGATAAGCTCTTTTGTTTTTTTATCTTTACGCAAACCTGTTTCCATAGGATGCATAACCATAAAACTCACCTTTACGACTTCACCGTCTTTGTAGCTTTTTGGTTTGATTTTGATCAACGATTTTCTTTTTGCCATTTTATTATCCTTTTATTTTTTGTTCTCTATTATTGACATGTGAGTGAATCAACCACATCCACCTATAGTTACTTTAACGCTCTGAGAAGCCATTAGAAATGTTCCGTTGCTTAACTCAGCTATAGCTACAATCTCTTGTGTTTCACCTAATTTAACACGTGTTGCAAGCATGGCTTTTCCATTAGCAGGTGACAGATGAACATCAATACAGCGAGAGTTTGCGTTTTTTTCTGTAAGCACATGGATTGCTTTTACGTAGTTGCTATCCGTCATAGGGTAATCAATCTCAACCGTTACAGGAACAACTGCTCCATTTTCAGCAATTTCAGGTACTTTTAGATTAACTTTTGCAGACACTTCGGCAGTTTTACCGCCTGTTACTGCTTTTAGTGCATCTTTGTACGACAAAACATTTGAACCCTTTGGTTTTGGTGCATCCGCTGCAAAACTAACAGATGGAAGAATAACAGCACCGGCTGCTCCAACACCTAAATTTCTTAAAAAATCTCTTCTTTGCATTCTCTTTCCTTTTTTTATTTTGGAGATAAAATATATGATGTAATATCACATATCTCTCTTTCATTAAATAACTTTGTTGTCAAGTTAACCGTCATGTTTGTATTTGGGTTATCTACTCTTGGATCAGCAGTCTTTTGATAAACAAATTGATGATCTCTTATCCCTGATTTTACATATACATCATTATATGCCGTTAAATCAGGACCTATATTTCCTCCGCCAATTGCGCCTTCAATGTTATGACAAGCAACACAATTTCCATACTGCTTGTTTTTCCCATGCGCATCTACTTTCTTTAGTCCCTCGGGTGCCTCACCTTTAGCATTTTCTCCATTTAAGTTGTGAAACATAAATGAGCCTCTTGCTATCGCTTTTGGATCATCAGTTATACAACCCTTAGGCATTTTATAAATACCTACAGGTGCTAAAAGATCTTTCTCTATTATCTTGCTGGCATCCGGTACCTCTATAACACCACTGTAATCAGCTGCTAAAAGAGAGACTCCAAGAAGTAGTGATAATGTCAAACTTTTCTTCATCTACACTCCTATTTTTTAAATTTCAAGGAGCAGTTTATCAGTAGAGTGTAAAATGAATATAAAATCCTATTTTTCTATAAAAATAATGTTTTTGGGGAATTTGTAAGTAAAGGTAGTCCCTTTTTTTAGTGCAGAATCAATGCAAATCTCTATATTTGCCTTTTTTATTATAGAATTAACGATGTTTAAACCGATACCAAACCCACCTGTTTGTCTATTTTCACGGTAGTATCGATTGAAGATTTTATCGACATCTTCTATCCCTATTCCATAATCTCTAAAGGACAACAAGCAGCTCCCATCTTCTTGCATCTGAAGACTTACCTCAACAACACTCTCTTCATAAGAGTATTTAATAGCATTTGAGATGTTGTTATCAACTAAACGTTGAAACTGTTTTGGGTTCATAGATAAAAAAATCTCCTCTTGAATATTTCCCAACAGTTTAATATTCTTCATAAGAGCCACCTCCAAGAAGTACTCTATGCGCTCTTGCAAAAATTTAGCCATATCAATATGCTCTTTTTCATAATCATGCCTATCTTGCTTAATAAGATACTCCATGTCATTATAGATATTAGAGAGTGTTTTTGCGGAAGCTTTAATTCTCTGCATATACTTATTTGTTCCATGTTTTCTGGTATATAACTCTATATTTATATTCATAACAGCAATAGGAGTATTTATCTCATGGATGGAGTCTTTTATAAAGTGGTCTAGTTTTTTATTGACATCTTTAAACGGTTGGGCAAACCTATTTAGAAAAAATATACTAAGTATGAAAATAAGCATGACAATTGAAAGAAGAATAAAAAGTGCCCTTTCATAAACTTCATAGTATGAGAGCTCATTGTTTACAACAAGGTACTTTGCATTAAAATATCTACCCTTTGGAAGCTCTAAAATATAGTAAGCATCTCCATCGTCTACTTGGTATCCCTCTTTAAAATATTTAATAGGTTTCTTAATTAAAGAGAATATCTTCTTTTGTTGTAAATCATAAAGTCCTGATTTAAACGTTTTAAATCTTGGATATTCAAAGTACTCTTTATCTACATTATGCTCTTGCATTATTTTTAAAATCAGATAGGCTCTTTTTTTTAGCTCTATCTCATTTTTTGCATCGTAGATGCCTTTTGTATGCGTCGTGTATAAAAACAAGGGTGCCAATAAAATAGCAGCTACTAAAGCCGTATATATGTAAGCATACCTTAGGGCATAATATTTATCGTTCAATGATATACCCCAAGCCTCTTCTGTTTTGAATAATATGCTCTGGGAGTTTTTGCTTTAAGTTGTTTACCTGAACTCGAATAGTTGCGGGCTCAACATAATCCTCCCAGACATACTCTTGAAACATCTGCATAGAGACGACACTATTTTTATTTTTTAGAAGCAGCTCTAGTATATCTTTCTCTATTTTTCTAAGAACCACCTCCTTGCCCTCTAGCATTAGTTTACCTTTTAACATGTCGTAGGAGATGGTTTCATTAATAATAATCTGCTCACTATCATCAAGATAAAAGCTTCGTATTGCCTGTTTTATTCTAAGCTCTAGCTCAAGAAGATCAAAAGGTTTGCGAATATAGTCACAACACCCCTTTTTATACCCCTCATTAAAGTTATCCATGTCTGTCATAGAGGTTAAAAATATAGCAGGCGTCTTATTGTTATCTTTTCGTATACTTTGAAGTAGCTCAAAACCATTCATGGAGGGAACGTTTACATCTAAGAGAAGCAAATCATATGATTTTGAGTATATAGCGTCATATGCATCTAATCCGTCAGCATAATCATCCACCTCGTAATTTATATCCTCTAAAAACTCTTTTATACTTATTCTCAAAGAGAATTCATCTTCTAAAAGTAATATTCTCATTTTATCTTTCCATCAATTTTCTTTACTATTTTTTGCTCTAACATCAACTCTATCAACTCCTCTTTGCTATACTTCTCTAGCTTCTGATACGCTCTATATTTATACTCCTCTCTTTGCTCTTTTGGAACTTGCTCTTTTAGCTCAAGAAGTGTTTTAAGATCAATAAAATCTTTTGATTTATTATCATGACTTATATCATTGGCTACATCATAGAGGGAGCTCTTTACTAAACTTATAAGAAATGACGCCTCATCTCGATCCTCTTTAAAATAATTTAAATACTTTTGTGTCAAAACAAAAGCGAACATACCGACAGACTCTCCACTACCGTTAAACATATTTTCATAAAAAATATAGTTATCGTCAACCTGCAACATTCTGTCGGTTTTAAGATTTTTAAAGTTTATATTTTTTAATAGCTCTATATTGTTATAGTTATAGTTTCTATTTGCAATAATATACTTGTCTACGGTCTTGTTTTCTTGCATAAAAACAGCTATATTATAATATTTGTCATCCATTAGAACATACAAATCAATACCCATTTTTTTAAAAAACTCTGTAATTGCATCAAAAAAGCTGATAATTTCAATAAAACCCAGCAACCTGTCATTCTTAAAAACGGGAACTGTTGTTTTGATGCTCAAAAGTCTTCCCGTCTCTATTGATGATCTTGGAGTTTTATTAAATTTAAAATATTCAAGATCTCTTCTGTAATCCTCCAGCGGCATCCCTGTATAAACATCATCCCAGCTACGAGCAAATATATGGTAATCATCTGTCAACATCTGCACTCTTATATTTATGCCTGTCTCTTCTTTAATCTCATTTGTAATATCTGAGAGTATCTTATAGCCCAGATCTTCATCGTCATTCTCTAGTGCATCAACTAAAGCACTGTTTCTAGAGAGAGATATAGCCATCTTAAGAGCATCCATCTTCTCATTTTTAATCTGGGCTTCAAGCGTCAAAATGAACTTATCTAAAACATGATTTATCTTCTGATTGTCTATCGCATACCTAACAGAAAAAAGAATATAAAGAAGAATAGCTATGATTACAAGAAAAACTGGGACTATTTTTTTTAACATGCTTTATTAGTTAATCAACAGGAATATAGGCATATCCGCTACTTTGGGCATCTATAAGACCTACCATAGCGCTGGGAATTACTTCTACGAAGTTATAAATATTCTCTTCGTCAATCTCGTTCTTTTTTAAACCTACGCCGCAAACTTGAAATTTTACATTATATGTTTTTATAAGTGAGGTAAGTCTTTGCTCAATCTCTTTTGATGCGCTAAGGATTTTTTTGTCATTTTTGTACTTTGTTTTTGTTAAATCTTTAACAAAAAATTTATATGCACCGCCATGTATAACTACTATAATATCTAACTCTTGAAACTTGCTCTCGTAGTGAGCTTTATTAAAGGCTACTCCCTTAATGACTCTACTTTCAAATGTCGTTAAATCAGATGTTGTTAAATCAAAAACAGCCTTTTTAAGATCGGTATCGGCTCTAACTATGGATAAAAAAACAATAAAAACAACTATAACTCTCTTTAGCATCTCAAATCCTTTTATTATAAATTTAAAAATAGTTTATCTAAACTGTATAAACTTTATATAAACTCTAAAAATTCTCTAAAAGAATTACATTTACAAAAGTGTCCTTTGAGAGGTTACCGTCTTCTTCACCCGTAATCATTAACGCACTACCGTTTAGCATGTTAGTAAGTATCGCTGAACTTCCGACTTTTTTATCTTTAAAATTTACAAAATATTCGCCGTCAATTATCTCCACACCGCATGCCGTAAACTCTGTAAGCTTGCTTCTTTTTGTAAAATCTTCACTAAGTTTCGCCGCTACGGTTTTATATGCACTTTTGCGTCCAAGCATCTTCGCAATCAAAGGAAGCGCATAGAGTATTGCCGTAACCGTTGATGAGTAAGCAAACCCGGGAAGTGCCAGAACAAATTTATCTTCTCTTTGTGCAACCAATATATGTTTACCGGGTTTAATTGCAACACCTTTATAAACAACTTCTGCACCGATTCGTGGAACTATATCTTTTACAAAATCATAATCCCCGACACTAACACCTCCTGTACTCACAAGTATATCAGCGCTTAAGAGTGCATTTTCAAACGTCTCCATGATGCTCTCTCTATCATCTCCTACCGTTCCAAGTTGGATAACCTCGGCACCGGCTTGTTCAAAAAGTGCCGCTAGCGTGTAATTATTTGAGCTTCTTATTTGAGAAGGATTTGTACTATTTACACCAAGATCTAAAATCTCGCTTCCTGTTGAGATAACTGCAACACGCGGCTTTAGTGCCACTTTTACCATCACACGGTTAAGCGCAGCCATAACACCTATCTCTGCAAAACCTATCTTTGTCCCTTTTTTTATAAGCACATCTCCAGCTTTATACCCCTCCGCGATAGGGCGAACTGCATTACCAAGAGGAACTGTTTTATCTACTGTAATTTTGCCGTTATCTACACTTACATTCTCTATCTGAATAAGCGTATCGGCGCCACTTGGCATCTTTGAGCCTGTAAATGTTTTTATACACTCCCCGCTCTTTATAGTTCTCTTCTCATCACTTCCTGCAGGATTATCTCCGAGAATAGTTATGCTTTTGTTCCCTAAATCACTATGAATAACTGCATAACCGTCCATTGAAGCGGTAGGGAACTGAGGGTCATTATATTTAGCAATAATGTCCTGTGCTAAAACTCTTCCAAGAGATGCGCCGAGCGCTACATTCTCGCTTCTTGAGGAGTTGACATGTAGTAAGTCAAGCATGTTTTGACTAGTTTCATAAGATAATAGACTCATTTTAAAAGACCACTCCCTTTAATTGCTGTTGAGCGATCAAGTGCATAGACTCTTTTACCGCCCCTTAAATCATATTTCCAGATAGGAGCTGATGCTTTGAAATCCTCTACAAACTCATCTATAAACTCCAATGCAACGCGGCGTTTTGGAGAAAATACAGCCGCTATGTATGAGGACTCATGAAGCATTACATCCCCTCTTGAGTGTGCCATTTTTATGATTGCACCTTTTGCTGCTGCTTTTTTCTGCCATGCATCAAACCATGAGTTAAGTATCGGCTCATAGATATCAAAACTAAGCCCTTCTATATTGTCTTCACTTCTTACAGTTCCCACAAAAGAGCTATATGCACCACAATTGCTAGTGAGTTCCTGCTCATACCACTCTTTTAAGATTGTTGCCACATCAAGAGGACCATCATAAAGATATAACATAAATCAGCCTCCGCAAACAGGCGGAAGAAGAGCGACTCTATCTCCATCTTTTAGCTCTACATCTCTACTACTAACGAGTGTGTCGTTTATAGCAACTGCACTATTTTCAAGCCACTCTCTCATGGACTCATCTTGCTGCAGTATTTTTGCCAACTCATTTAAGTTTGTTATATCTAACTTCAGAGGCTCTTTTTGTATAGGACCTAAAAATTCTACTTGTACCATAAAGAATACTCCTAAAACAATTTTTTTACTATGATTATAGCCAACTCATCTTTTTTATAAGTTAAGAGATGTATACTTTTGAGTATATTATCTCGGAGTAACTTGTGATTTTTGGAAAAATTGAGTACCTAAATCTTCTGCCTTTTCATGTATTTATGAAGCGCTTTGCAAAAAGCTCTCAACAGAGCATGAGTATGCACTACTACAGAGATGTTCCGGCAAAAACAAACCAAAAATTTATCTCAAAAAAAGTAGATGCGGCATTCATCTCAAGCATCAGAGCAAAGCGGCAAAAACATGTAAATATGGGGATTGTCGCAAGAAGCGAGGTACTTAGCGTTTTGGTAATTCCACATGAGAACAGTGTTGCAGATACAGAATCAGAAACATCAAATGTGCTTGCAAAAATCTTAGATATTAAAGGTGAAGTCCTTATTGGCGACAAAGCCCTGCGCTACTACCTACAAAATAAGCCGCATACGGATTTGGCAAAAATATGGACTCAAAAATACAATCTACCTTTTGTTTTTGCACTTTTATGCTACCACAAAGACAAAGCGCTTTACAAAAAAATTGAGAAGAATTTTTTAAAAAGAAGAGTAAAGATTCCGAGGTATATTTTGGATGAAGCGTCTAAAAGAACCGATGTTGCTCATCATGATATTTTAAACTACTTAAAACACATCTCGTACAATGTGGATAAAAAAGCAAAAAAAGGGCTTGACAAGTTTTATAAAGAGGCTAAAAAAGCAGGTCTGAATAAAAAAAGGTGAATTTTAGGAAGATTTATATTAAAAAACCTCATCCGCTAGAGGGATGAGGCGTAACCCAAATCTTAGTAAAGATCTTGAGTTGGGTGATTAGTCTTAATGCCTTCAGTGTTGTTACCGTTGTTTGTATCATAAGTTACGATGTTGTCAGCTTGAAGAGCACCTAGTGTTAATCCGATTAGTAAAATCAATGTTTTCATTGTGTATCCTTTGGTAAGAACGAATTACGCTCTAGTATTTTTAAATCAGACAAATTATATCCGATTTAACTTTTAGGCTTCTCACGGTTTTTAAAGTACTATTTTTAATTAAGACAATTTTTATCTTGTTTAGAATTAGTGTTATGAAGTTAAACTATTTTGGAACAATTGGTTTGGAATTTTTTCAAGTACAATTTGGTATCTAACTAAATTTTATTAATCAATCTGTTTTATGATACAAATATTATATCAATATCAGGAACAAATATGTTTTTTTAAGCTTTCGGTTGTAAAAACTACTTTTTAAGCAGCTTTCTTACTGCCTATTTTAACACCGCGGTTGACAGTTGATACTGTCATTGGTAAAAATAATCATCAAGCTATAGTTACCTTAGTTGATAGAAATTCAAAGTTTACTCTAATGAAAAAAGTAGAAGCCAAACAAGCCAGAGTTGTAATGGATGCAATAGTTCATTTGCTCAAACCAGTTCAAGCTCATGCTCTCACTATTACAAGCGATAATGGAAAAGAATTTTCATACCATGAAGAGATAGCTAAAGCTCTTGATACAGAGTTCTACTTTGCCAATCCATATCAATCTTGGCAAAGAGGGCTTAATGAGCATACTAACGGTTTGATAAGAGAATATTTTCCAAAGAAAACTGAATTTAAGCATATTACAGATGAGCAAATTGTTGAAGTACAGAACCGTTTAAATGCTAGATTAAGAAAGATACTAAACTACAAAACGCCAGCAGAAGTGTTTTTCGATACAATTACGAAATCTTATGCAGCAGTTTAATCAGGTGTTGCACTTACTATTTGAATTGGCGGATTATGTCCTCAAGACTAAGAGTTGTAGTAAAAAAGTAGTAAAAAGTTGTTTTTGAAGTTTTCTTAAAGTGACTGTAAAAAGTCTTGTGAAGCCCTATTTTAAAGGGTGGTGCGGATGAGAGGACTTGAAAAATGGTGTTTTTTCAAGTTTCTTAAAGTATCGTCAACTAACCTCAAATATCACTATATACACGGTCTTTTAAAGGTTTTTATTATATCAAGTAAAGTCATTTAGAATCAAGTTTTCTCAATAATGGTGACTAATTAGTCACCCCTTTAGTCACCTAACCTATGTTATAATTTTTCTAATGAAATTTCTAAACTTATACCCAGTATTGAACTTGTATGTTTATTATAAAAAAATTATTAAAATATTTAAATTTGTCGCAATATGTCGTAAAAACACACTTGCTGTAAGTATATTACATTAGACTTATATATTTATTTATAGTATAATAAAGAAAACTAAAAGGTCGTATAACATGATAAAACTTCTTGAAAATGCAAAAAGACTTTATGCACTCAAGGCAAACCAGAAGCTTCCTATATATAAAAGATATATTTTTGATTCTCTTTATAATTCAGAAGCAAAGATAACAGCTGTATATGGGAGCAGAGGTATTGGTAAAACAACAACTCTTATGCAAATATTACAAAGTTCAGATTTACCTATTAGCAGCAAACTATACATTTCGTGTGATCATGCAATGTTTCAAGATGTTTCACTTTTTGATTTTGTAGATGAGTTTAGTAAAAGAGGCGGTGAACTGATTTGTATAGATGAAGTACATGAAGCTGCACACTTTGAAAAAGAGCTAAAATCAATCTATGATTTTTTAGATATAAAAGTTTATTTTACAGGTTCATCTGCCCTGCATCTCACAAATCCTGACTTTGCACGAAGATATTCCATGTATCATCTTTATCCACTAAGCCTAAAAGAGTACCTAGAGCTAACGCATAATGTTTCATTAAAAGCTTACACTCTTAAAGATATATTATCAAACCACGAAAATATTGTTAATGAGATTATTTCATCTTTACCGGATAAAAAAATACTCAAATTTTATGATGAGTTTTTGAAAGTTGGAACTTATCCGTTTTATTTTGAAGACAGAAGTAAATACATTGATAGAATTATAGAAACAATTAACACTATTTTACATACAGATTTAAGTAAGATTTTTTCAATTCAACCTGATAAGATAGATACATTAAAAAAGCTTCTTCTTACTATCTGCGTGTCTAAACCACTTGAGTTTAGCATAGACAAGTTAGCCTCAACTGTTGGAATCACAAAAACTACACTCTATAAATATATACAATACCTTAATGACGCAGAACTTATTAAACAAATAACACATGAAGGCAAAAGATTTGCAGCTATACGAAAGTCTGACAAACTATACCTTGCAAACACAAATCTTTTTGAAGCTTTATGTGTCAATAAAGATATAGAAACACTCAGAGAGACTTATTTTGTAAGCAATATATCCACCGGACACAGACTTCACTATGTAGATAACGGTGATTTTCTAATAGACGAGAAATATACAGTTGAAATAGGCGGAAAGAATAAAGGGTTTAATCAAATCAAAAATATACCAAACTCTTATGTGATAGCTGATGATATTGAAGTTGGATATGGCAATAAAATTCCGCTTTGGCTATTTGGCTTTTTATACTAAGGCTTTTAGATGTCTAAATTTATTAACTCTAAAAAATATGAAGGTGTTCAATATTACATAAAAGCAGATGGCACCAAATCATATTATGTCAGATATAAAGATGAAGAAAACAGACTCAAACGAGTAAAGATTGGCGACGAAACAGATGGAACTACTGAAGTTTATTGTAGAAACAAGCGCATAGAAATACTCAATGCTCAAAACAAGGGTGAACAGCCGCCAAAAATAGTCAAAAATCATAGAAAAAAAGTCCTAACTCTTAATGAAGTAGCAGATAAATATTTTACGACCAAAGACAGCTCCAGAAGCACATTTGACAGAATAAGTAAATACAAGAAGCACCTTGCTCCTATTTTAGGGCACAGAGGTGTAACCAGTATTACAAAAAATGATTTAATAAGTATTCAAGACTCCATAATTAAAGAACAAAATCTAAGTCCTCAAACAGCCAATATGGTTATAGAACTCTTTGGGACTATATTCATCTATGGCTTTAAAGAAGAAATGTACGAGGCAGTAAACCCAACCCTTAAAGTGCAAAAATTCAAAGTAAGAAATACAAGAGAAAGATTTCTAAATAAGCTAGAAATTGAAGAGCTGTTTGATGCAGCAAAACAATATGATGAGAAAAATGCCAACGGAGGTGTTTTAGAACTTTTCACAAAACTTGCATTGACAACGGGTGCAAGAATGGAAAGTGTTTTAAATATCAAAAAGTGTGACATAGATTTACAAAATGATATCATTAGATTAGTAGATTTAAAAAATGGTGGTGAAGTGTATAGCGGATATATAACTGATACAACTCGAGAACTACTTTATCAAAAATCAAAAGCAATCAAATTTACTGATTATCTGATTTCATTTAATAACAATGGCAAAAAAATTGGAGCGAGGCAGTTACAAACAAGATTAAAGCCACTTTTGGATGATTTATTCAATCAAGGACTTGATGTAAAAGACAGAAAAAACAGAATTGTTATACATTCATTAAGACATACGTGTGCCTCTCAGCTAGCAATGGCGAATGTCCCCATACTACAAATTCAAGAGCTATTAAATCACGCAGACATATCTCAAACAGTAAGATATGCAAAACTACAAGGCGATGCAAATAAAAAAGCTATTCAAGGAGTTTTTTAATAGCTACTCAAAAAAGAGGCTTTTAAGTAATCAGAGTGATATATCAGCAAAACAGCTATTAATAAAATTTACACCGTTAGAATAGAGACTATGGCAAACTCCAGACCAAAAGTCCATTTTTGAGCGTTTTTAGCAAAACCATCAATCTACTTTTTGGGGAATAAGCTCTGGAATTATCTGCGAAGCAAAGAATGAATTTACTTTGAGGCGAAGTGATGCTTTACTATGTTCACTTTCTATATAGCCCATTTTCGTTAGAGTGCTTACGAGTTTTGTTGCGGTACTTACACTTTTACCTATGGCAGAAGGCACATATTTTCTCTCTAGTTCACCATTTAACAACAAATGAGAAAATAACAGTTCAGAGTATTTTGGTAAAGGTTCTTGTTTGTAAAACATCCCCTCTTGTGAAAATTTTACAAATTTTCTAATTTTATCGTTAAGCTGATCAAGTCGTAAACCGTTTCCCATAAACTCTATTTGATCTAATGATGCCTCAAGCATATATTTTAAATATCCCTCAAGTCCTCTAAGTGACAATTCACCTCTGCCGTCAGTTGCGCCTTGTTGTTTCATATCTGCATAAGATAAGTAGTGCTGATACTCTTTAACATCTCTTGCAACTCCTCTTGAGATATTCCAAAGTCCGTAGCCTTCAAGCTTCATACTCCAGAACATTGCATCAAGATGCAGTCTTGAAACTCTTCCATTTCCATCTAAAAAAGGGTGAATATATACTAAACGATGGTGGGAACTAAGAGCTGCTAGTAGTTTTATCGCTTTTGTGGAGCTATTAAATACTGAAGTGTACTCTTTTTCATAGTAATTAAAAACTGTTGTGATTAAATCACTTGAAGGTGCAATATGGTTGCCAACTTGAACATCTTTAGTTCTGAACTCACCCGGTATCATCTCTATGAGTTCATTTTCTTTTTCAAGTTTTGTAAATTTTTCCATACCTTCACTAGAGTAAAAGAGTCGATGGATCTCTTTTATAAAATCTCTATCAATTACACTATCCTGCATAGAATAGCTTTCAACAAACTTTTGTGTTTTGATATGTGCAACCGAAAGCTCTTGAAGTGCCTTTTGTTTTGAATCTTCAGAGAACTGTTTGAGCATAGCTTTTTCAATATCTAT
>NZ_JALOAA010000003.1 GCF_023229025.1 Sulfurimonas sp. | reverse complement strand
GATATAAAGTTTTGCATCTATATCTTTTATGGCTTCTACAAGAAGCTTATGATTTTTTCCGCTATCAACTCTTCCAACCGTAATGAAAGTAAACTTCTCATCTCTAAAATCAACTTCTTCTCTTGAATATGTCTCTATTTTTTCTAAGTCAAAAGGATTGTTTATAGTTACTACATTTTTACAACCAAAACTATTTTGCAAGTCATGAGTATTGCCTTTGGAATTTGCTGTAATAATATCTGCACTCTTATACAAATACTTTATCAAAGTTCTATTTATGAAACCTTGCAAACCGCTTTTATGCTGCAAAGAGGGCATGGCTCTCTCACTTACGACAACCTTAGATTTCATTCCCAAAATCTTTGCCAGTATACTGATATAGTTTGGACGGTTCATAAAAGACAAAGATACTTCGGCGCTATTTAGCTTTTTATACCTCCATGCCAAAAAGGGCAATTTTAAAAGCTTTTTGATGCCGCTCTCTCTTGGGTATGAGTTTTCAAGGTAGAATATCTTTATATCTTTTGGTATCTTGTAAAAAATTGTTTCATTCATCAAAAATAACGTGATATCATATTTATCTTTTAGTTCATCTAAAAGTATAGACACAACCCGCTCAGCTCCACCGCTGGCTAGTGAATAGATCAAGATAGAAAGTTTTTTCTTCACTATTCTAAAACCAATCTTTTGTTTTTTATTTTATAAACTTTTTCGCATCTGTCTATTGTGCTTAATCTATGTGCTATTATTATGAGAGTCTTATCTTGACTTATCTCATATATCTCATCCATTATCTCTTTTTCTATTGCTTCATCAAGAGACGAAGTAGCTTCATCAAGCACTAGTATTTCAGGTTCTTGATAGAGCGCTCTTGCAATAGCTATACGCTGTTTTTGTCCACCGCTAAGCTTTATGCCCCCTTCACCGACAAAAGTATCTATACCGTTTTGATGTGCTTCTAAAAACTCTAGTATTTTTGCTTTTGCCAAGACATCTTTTATCTTCTTTTCATCATACTCTTGTCCAAAGGCTATGTTTTGAGCAACGGTACCATCAAATAAGTACACACTTTGAGGGATATAACCTATTTTTTTTCTCCAGTTTTTTATATTTGACTCACTTATTATTTTATCGTCCACGACTATCTGCCCACTCATAGGTCTGTAAAGTCCTATGAGAATATCTACAAGTGTACTTTTACCGCTTCCGCTCGGTCCTACAAAAGCTATTTTCTCACCTTTTTGTATGCTTAGGTCAATATTTTCGAGTACCATTTTATTTTCACTGTACCCAAAGCTTATATTTTGCAGATGAATGACATTTTGAAAATCTATGTTTTCATTGCCTAAACTTTCCCCATTGTACATCAGGTCATTGTGTATCAGATCAAGTGATTTATGATAGTACATTATTTGATTATAGCTATTCAACAATCTGTTTGCCGATGGCATAAGCCTATACAGACCTAAAACAAACATTGACAAAATACCAAGTGCCGATGAAATATTGCTTTGATACATATACACCAGATAAACTACCACAAGCGCTATAAGCCCAAAACCCAATGTTTCTAAAAATATTCTTGGAAAATTAGACAGAGATTCACTAACGATGGCACTTTTTGTAAAACCATAGCTAGCACTGTTAAATCTGTCTAGTATAAGCTTATCGTTTGATTGCAGTTTTATTATTTTAAAATTTCCAAATGTACTATTTATAATCTCAAAAAACTTTTTTTGGTACTCTTCTCTTACAACTCCTTGTCTTTTAATGATGGGGGAGATCTTTTTTATTAAGAACAGTGCATTAAGTCCTAAAAATATTGTCATTATGATAGTAATCTTCCAATCTATATAGATCATCGCACTATAAATAAAAATAACAACGAATATCTCACTGACCATAAAGAGCGTAGCTGAGATCATAATGGTTAAATATTGAGTTTCATTTATGATGGACTTGGAAAGCTCACTGCTGTTTTTATTTATAAATTGATGATAACTCATCCCAAGATAGTTTTCAAAAAGTCGGTACGCCAAAAGATGAGTTCGTCCTTTAGAAAATCTTGCAAGAAGATAAAAATACAATAGGTTCAGTCCACCTCTTAAAATATAATAAAAAACAAGGAGCACACCAAAAACTATTACAAAATCCAAATAACTGCTAAATCTAAAAAATTCATAAATTGCTTTATAGTACTCATTTGACTCAATCAAAGTGAAATCACTAGCAATTGATATAAAAGGCATGATAGCGGCTATTCCTATAGTCTCAATCACAGCTATAAAAACAGAGAAAAACACTAAAAATAGTAAAAACTTTTTATCATGTTTAGTAAGTAATGAACTCAGCTTCTTTAAAATACTCAAAAATACCCTTTTATCTTAATCTCAATATATTCCAAAGAACATATTCAAAGTTTCTTCCGTTTTGATGTTCTTGAAAGATATTAAACAGATATTTCTTGTTAAATCTATCATCTAAACTTTCTATCTTGGCATAAACTACGTCTTTGAGCTCATTTCTAAACCAATGCTTTAATGGCACGCTAAATCCTCTTTTTGGTCTATCGATCAACTCCTTTGGAACATGTTTATAAAGTATCTCTTTGAGAATAGATTTTGGTCCATTTTTAAGCTTAAGATTTGTAGGTAAACTATATACGAACTCTACAACTCTATGATCAAGCAGAGGAACTCTGGCTTCTAAAGAGTATGCCATACTTGCACGATCTACTTTTACAAGTATGTCATCCGGCAAATATATATGAAAATCAAGTCTGCTTAAACTATCTAACAAATCATCTCCATCAAACTGATATTCTAAAATATCTAACAAACTTAAATCACTCTTTCCAAATGATTCTACTAAAAAATCTCTGTCAAACAAATTTTTAAGCTCCCAAGGCTTTGTAGAGCTATACAAAAGTGCATAAAGATTTTGCTCACTAAGATTTTTAAGCGGATAGCTCATCTTTTGCAATCTATCATGTGTCGAATATCTTCCAATACTTGAAAGCATATTTCTGAGAACTTGCGGTATTTTAGAGAGTTTATTATGATAGTTTTGTGTGAGAAAGTATCTGTCATATCCTAAAAAAAGCTCATCCCCGCCATCACCACTAAGTGCCACTGTAACATGTTCTTTTGTCATTTTTGAGAGTAACATCATCGGCAAGCTTGAAGCATCACCAAAAGGCTCATCATAAAAAGTATCAAAGCCATCTAAAAGAGTAAAAACATCATTTATGCCAAATTTATACTCATAGTGGTCGCTTTTTATATATTTAGCGACTTCTTTTGCGTAGATAGACTCATCATAGGCTTTATCTTCAAATCCTATAGAAAATGTTTTGATTTTTTGGTTTGATTCCTGTGCCATTATAACACTAACCAGACTGCTATCCACTCCGCCACTTAAAAAACTGCCCACTTCCACATCGGCCAAAAGCCTATACTTCACACTACTTCGCAGGAGTCTCTCAGTTTCTTCTACTGCTTCACTATAGCTTATATCTATTTTATCATTTGGCAACTTCCAGTATCTTTTTAGTGCTATGTTTTCTCCATCAAACATTAAGTAGTGTGCAGGCTGTAATTTTTTTATGTTCTGATAATAGCTACTCTCATTTGGAATATAACCCAAAGTCATAAATTGGATAAGGGCTTTATTTGAAACTTTGCATTTTAAATGCTCTGCAAAACCTTTTAGTTCACTCGCAAAAGCAAATTCTCCATTTTCAAAGGTATAGTAAAGTGGCTTTATCCCCACTCTGTCTCGAACTAAATAAAGTTTTTGCTCAAACTTGTCAAAAAGCCCGATAGCAAACATACCTATAAGTTTAAGAAGCGTTTGCTCCACTCCAAACTTACTAAAAAGTTTTAGCAGTGTCTCTGTATCTGAAGTGGTTTTCCAAGCATACTCACACTCACCCCTTAACTCTCTATGATTATATATCTCACCGTTGAAGACAATAACAAACCTTTCATTTTCCATAGGCTGATTGGCATGAGTGGCTAAGTCTTGAATGGAGAGTCGATTGTGACCAAAGTACAAACATTTGTCTCTAAACCTATACTCTTTTAGAGTAGAATTGTCAGGACCTCTGTGAGACATGGAAAGATTTTGTTTTACAAGCTCTTTATAAGAGAGTTTTGTATTATAGTAACCTAAGATGCTACACATTTTTCAACATTTCAATTAATCGTAAAAATTGATTTTCTCTAGAATATTCATTCACTTTATTCACATTCAAAAATCTTTGAGTTTTTATGAAACTATCAAAATCAGTAATATTATCTATTAAATTTCCAGAATTTGTGTCTTTTATCAAAGCGATTATGTCTGAATTTTCATGACAAGAAACAATTATAGGCTTTTTTGAAGCCATGTATTCAAATACCTTTCCTGTTAAATTTTCATTACCATTTTCTGTTTGATCTTCCAACAACAATAAAGCACTACTCTTTTCTCTTTGAGTAGAAACCTCTTCTTTTGAAAGATATCCTAACCATTGAATCTCAACTAAAAGATTTTTTTGCTTAATAAAGTCAAATGGGTTATCTTGACTTGCAAATTTTATTTGAACTTTAACTTGTGGATTTTGTCGTATATATTCATCTATAATATTCACTATTTTATTTGGATTTCTTGTAAATCCCAATGTACCAGTATAAAGTATAGATATATTTTCTTTATCGCTTATACTGATATCTGTATCAATATCTTCAAGTTTTATATCTAATCCATTATAGATTACTTCAACATCTTTTTTATAAAATTTTTCTGCTTTAGTTTTACATGTAGAAGACACTGTCAAGAATTTATCTACATCTTTTGTTAAAAACCTATCGAGTGTAATGTCAATAAAATTTAGTAAAGGTATTTTTTTCTTTTGTCCTTGCATAGAAACTAAATCTCTAAGGTCTAAAATATAAGGAACCTTATAAACTTTTTTAGCATAACTTCCTAAAAGCAGACAAGCACTCGGACCAAAGGAAGCTATAACTATATCAAATTTTAAATCTCTATTTTCATCTATCCATTTAGTAACACTGTTTTTCCAACTAGCGAACAAACTTCTATCAACACTTCTTATAGCTACAGTTGGATGCTTTAAAGTATCACTAAATGTATACTCTCTATTTATAGACACAGGCGGTGTATACTCTATTTCATTTCCTAAATAGTGTATCTTTTTATTTTCTATTTTCTCACCATTCCAATTTGCTGTCAAAACTGTGAATTCTATATCTTTATTTTGTAATGAAAGATTATAAAACCCTCCCCATCTTTTTGAACCAATAGCACCACAAGATGGAAAATAATAAGTTATTAGCAAAACATTCAATTAATACTCCAACAAAGTTTTTATAATATTCTCACTTGCTTCTCCACCACCATATAAACCTAGTTTTGAGTTTTCAATATTGAATGTTAAATTGTTTTTAAAAGCTTCCAATATCTTCTCTTTATCTGCTCCCACTAAAGTATTTGCTTCACACTCTACTAGCTCTACCCACTCAGTTTCATCTCTTAATGTTACGCATGGTTTACCAAAGAAATATGCCTCTTTTTGAAGTCCCCCGCTATCAGTCATCACTAAACTACAGTTATCTATAAGCCATACCATTTCTAGGTATCCTACAGGGTCTATGATTGTTAAATTTTGAATATCTAATTTTAAATTTTCTATTATTTTTTTTGTTCTTGGATGAAGAGGCAAAATCACTTGTTTTTCTTTTGCAATTTCATCTAATGCTTCAAAAATATTTTTTAGTCTATTTTCATCATCTGTATTTTCAGCTCTATGAATAGTACAAAGTATAAAACTATTTTTTATATCTAGCTTTGGTTTTACGGCAAGATGCTTATAAAACATCGCACCATCTTGCATGACATCACCCACATTAGTTATTAGTTGTTGGTTATTAGTAGTTAGTTTGAAAGGAAAGCCTTCTGCTTTTAAGTTTTTAACTGCTGTTTCTGTAGGACAAAAAAGAATTGTACTCACTCTATCTGTAAGAATTCTATTTACTTCCTCAGGCATCTTCATATTGAAGCTTCTTAGTCCTGCTTCAATATGTGCTAGTTTTATATGAAGTTTACTAGCCACTATTGCACCTGCTAAAGTTGAGTTTGTATCTCCATACACCATAATCCAATCAGGTTTCTCTTTAAGAGCCACTTCCTCTATTTTTTCAATCATTTGCCCCGTCATGGCACCATGTGACTTCCCACCGATTCCTAAAAAATAATCAGGTTTTGGTATTTGCATCTGTTCAAAAAAGACATCACTCATGTTGGAATCATAATGTTGCCCGGTATGAACTATGACTTCTACTACCTCTGTATGTTTAGCTATCTCACGGCTTACAGAACCTGCTTTAATAAACTGTGGTCTTGCTCCTAATATTGTGAGTATTTTCATTTTTATTCCATTTCAATAATTTTTATTAGTTCTTCAAAAATTCTTTTATGCCCATCTGCACTGTAGTGAATCCCCTCTGGGTTAAACCTTTGCCTATCATACTTAAAAATATTTTCTATATCTAAAATTAATGTTCTTTCATTTTGTAGTTCATTAAAAACTTTTTTATATTTAATAACATTGTTTTCAATTCCAGGAAAAATATTTTCCACCCTGCTACTAACCATTGGTAAAGATAAAAAAACCATCTTAGTATTACTTTCTTTTATAATAATTTTTTGTAGCTTTAAAAGATATAGTTTAAAAGCATTTTTAGAAACCCAAGGTCTTGACATGCCAAACTTAGCACATAAGGTTTGAAACTTTGAATATGTTACTAATCTATAAATAAATTGAATAAGTTTTTCAAAATAGCTATTGGAAACTAAAATTTCATTATTGATTTTCCACAACCATCTTGGATAATTTCTGGGTGTTAAATCATTTATTCCAACAGATATAATACAGATATCATAAAAAGAAGCCATTGAATTATTCCAATAATACTTCACTGCTTCTGAAGAAGTCATTCCTGGTTTTGAAACCACATCAATTTGATAATTTTGTTTTCTTAAAAGTTCAATATAAGTCAAATCATCATGACTTTTTCTATAAGGTCTTATCCACATTGTTGTAGAATCACCAATGATTAATACTCTTTTATTAGTATCGTCTACCAACATACCCTATCCCAAGAAGTCTATGACCAAAAAGTTTTTCATATGTTAACGGAGATTGAACACTAACCATATAGTCTTTTTTTTCAAACCACACTAAAACTTCATTAAATCTCAACCTCTCTGCATACATCGGCGTAAACATATCTCTTATCCCATGTACAGTATTTTGAAACTTCCATTCTCTATTTCTATTAATTCCTCTATTTTTTATAAGTGGATGAAAAATTAAAGATATAAAATATATAATTGGGGTTCTTATAAAGCTAGGACTTCTACTCAAAATAGGTCTAAATATTCTATGTGAAACGAACCAATAAAGATGAACAAGAAAACCTCTAATTCCCTTTATTCCGAATGAATCTTCCCAAGCATAAACCCATATAAATATACTTCCATCTTTTTTAACTTTTTTTTCTATTGATTCAAAAGCTTTTTCTGTGGAAAATGTATGGTGTAATACTCCTTGACAATGTACATGATCAAAAAACAAATCTTTAAATGGTAATCTAAAGAGAGAAGATACAACTGGAAAAATTCTATTTGTTTCCAATAAATCTAATCCAGCTCTGATTACAGCAAGGTTTAAATCAACAGCTACTACTCTTGCTTTAGTAAATATTTCCATTAAATATTTTGCTTCTTTACCAAATCCACAACCTACATCCAAAACCAATGTTTTACTTTCTCTTTCTTGTTCACTCATCTTAAGCCACACATCTTTATGCAATTTAATACCTTGTTCTTTATCATAGGCAAATGTTATTTCATCATCACCTAATCCCCCCCCATTCTTCTGTAAATGTTGTTTGGATACTTTTCTCACCTTGCATAGGCTCTAAATTTGGTAATTTTAGATTCTTATATTCATTTTCCAATAATATACTTTTATAATCATCAATAAATTTTAATGACAATTTTGTCTTAAATGTTAATAAAACAGGAACACCATTAATAATCGGATATAAATTTTGTGTTTTATTTGAATACAAAAAACCTGTTTTTATAACTATTCTTCCATCCGTATACTGATGGTTCTCTATTTCTACCAAACTCAACTCTGAACCATCTACTGGATCTACTAAAATCTCAAACATTTGCATTATTTTTCTCCTATTTTTATCTTATAAACTTCTTCCCAAATAGCAACATTGACTATTTTCCAAAATATTGGATCACTTTTATCAATATCTAGATTTACACCTAATTCTTTTAATATTTTAGAACTTTTTAAATATCCACCTATTTTTTTTAAAAATTCATGATTATTACACCATTCATTTTGAGGTACGGGAAAACCTTTTTTTTCTTTATTCCATATAATACTTTTATCTACACTCCCTTCAAAAGTTTTTCTTAGTATATATTTACTAAATCCATCTTTGTATTTTAAGTGTGAAGGTAAAGAGAGTGCAAATTCTACAACTCTGTAGTCCAAAAATGGACCTCTTGACTCTATAGACTTACTCATAGAGTTTCTATCTACATATCTCAAAAGAACACTCAGATACTCTGAAACATCATTGAGTAATTTTTTATTTAAGTTTTCAAAGCCACTAAAAGAGCTTTTTCCACTTGAAATAAATGTTTGTTTTTTATTAAAGAGCTTTTTAGCCCTTTTCTGAAAATAGAGTTTTTCAAAAAGAGATGGAAATAAAGATATTAAACATAACTTCACATCTTGAAATAAAAAACTTTTATAGTATTTTAGATAATCTTTCCAAAAAGTTAAGTTATAAAAATTTTCTCTCATAACAATAGCTCTATATGTTCCATAACCTGCAAATATCTCATCTGCTCCTTGCCCATCTAAAGATACTTTCACTCCAGATTTTTTCATCTCATCATATACTTTGTATTGAGCATAAATACCCAATGTATCAAAAGGTTCATCTTGCATGTATACTATATGTTCAATGTCTTTTATAAGCCCGTCTATGTCCGATAGTATATAGTGTTGATTTAATCCAAGTTTTTTTACTGTTTTATCTATATTGTTATTTTCATTTATTTGGTCGTTATCTTCATATATAGAAGAGAAGCTCTCTATTTGCGGATTTTTTGTGTGTACATTTGAAACTATAATGTTTGAATCAACTCCTCCACTTAAAGCCATACCTATTTTTACATCACTTCTAAGTCTTAGATTTATACTACTGTCTATTAAATCTTTTAGTTGATTTTTAGCTTCAGTTTCTGAGACTTCATTATCTTTAGCTAGTAAAGAAAAATATTTCTGAAATTCAAATTTATTGGTTTTTGTATCATAAGTCATATTGTGTGAGCTAGGAAATCTATATATATCTTTAAACATTGTCTCTTTTTTATGCTCTTGCGTACCATAAACCAAGTATCTTATGAGTTCCTCTTTATTTGCTACTTTGTTTTCTAAAAATGGCAACAAAGCTTTAATCTCAGAAGCAAATAAGAATTTACCATCTTTAAAAATATAATAAAGTGGTTTCACTCCCAATCTATCCCTAGATAAAAAAAGTATCTCTTCTTTTTTATCTAAAATAGCAAAAGCCCACATTCCATTAAATCTATTTACACAACTTTGTCCCCATTGCTGATAGGATTTCAATATAACTTCAGTATCAGAATTAGTCTTAAATTTATACCCAAGCTTTAAAAGTTCATCTTTTATCTCAATATAGTTATATATTTCACCATTGAAAATTATAACTAATTCATCCATTTCCATAGGTTGGTTGCTATGAGTTTCTAAATCAATAATTGAAAGTCTTGTGTGTCCTAATAAAATATTTTCATATTCAAAGACTGATTGATTGTCAGGACCTCGATGATCTATTAATTGCAAAGAACTTTGAAATAAATCTTTGTTGTTACAATTTACTGAACCGATTATTCCGCACATATCAATTTTTTCTCACCAAAGCATGTTGTCTTATGCCAAATGAAATTTTTTCAATTAAAGAATTATAACTTTCTAAAAACACTTTATAAAAACCTAGAGAATATTTAATAGGCAAAATATTTGCAATATAATAAACAATAGGAAATTTATCAAAGTAATAAGGTACAAAATTTTGGTAATAATTCACTTCTAAACCATGTTTAGTTAATAGTTTCAAAAAACTCTTCTTACTCATTGCAGGATGCCAATTTAATGCAAATTCCCAGTTTTCTAATGGATTTAAAAGCCTAATTAAGGTTTTAGGCTTAGTAAGAATCATTGAAAAAAATTGAAATGGATAAAAATATAAATTTTGACAAGGGGTTGAAATTAAAAGCAGCCCATCTTGTTTAAGTAAACTATAAATATTTTCTAAATAAAGATTAGGGGATGGTACATGTTCTATTACTTCTGCCGATAAACAAAAATCTGCAATAGGTTCATCAAAAATATTATAAAAATCAAGCATAGATCCGTTTATGTATATTATATTATCTAAACTTTTATTTGTTTTTTTTGCATACAATATAGCTTCTAGTGACAAATCAATTGCGATTACTAAATCAAATTTTTTTGATAACACTTTCAAATACCCACCTTCTCCGCAGCCACAATCTATGGCAAGTGAATTATCTTTTAAATTAATAATCTCAATTATTGAAATATTTTTATCTATTATCTTTTTTTCACTATATTCATCAAAGTATACTTTTAGTTGATTTGAACTAACTATTTTCGTACTTTGGATGACCTTATCCATTGCGTATTGTTCTTTTTTATTTATTTCATAAAAAGAAATACTTTCTTTATCTTGAATAAAAATGCCATCATTTTCTAAGTACAGCCTACTTTCTAAGATTTTTCTTAAAATTTTATTTTTCATTTAACTGCCTTTTTGTATAGTTCAATTTGCTGAGCATAAATATTTTCAGGTTTTAGTTCTTTCATTTTATCTTTAAGCTTTAAAGCTTTATTTTTAGAATCTTCTAGATTACACTCAATATAGTTTAACTTTTCAAGCCAACTATTAATATCTAAATATTTAGCGACCCAACCATTAATACCATCTTCTATAAATTCTGAATGCCATTCTATATCACTAGTAATTATCATATTTCCAAAAATAGCTGCTTCATATATTACAAAACCCGATATAGGGATTAAGCAAATAGGATTTTTTTCTAAATATTTTATAATTTCACTTGTATTTAAAAATCCTGTAAAAATAACTTTATCTTCTAAACTACTATCAATAACTCTTTTTTTAAGTTCGTCCATCATCTCACCATTTCCAACTATTACTAACTTTTTAGTAGTCTTTGGATTATTTTCAACAAATTTTATATACAACTCTAAGATAAAATCAGGATGTTTATCTCCAACTAATCTTCCTATAAATAAAAAATATTCTGGTTCTATCATACAAACATCGTCATTCAATCGATAGAATAATTCATTTCTTAATGGTAAAGGTAGTACAGTTATGTTTTTTTGACTGGAAATACTTCTTACATAATTTGCCGTATATTTGTTAGGAACAATAACATTATCACTTCTATTTAAAACAAACTCCTCTACAAAAAAACTAATAAATTTATTATTAAAAATATGGTATCTTCCTATTTTACTTTGCGCTAATCTATTATCTCCCCCAATAGTTGAAACAAAAGGTATTTTAGAGAACTTTGATGCTAATAATAATGAAAAAGACATTAAATAAGGATGACCTGTTCTTGCAATTTTAATATTATTTTTTTTAATAATTTTTATTAAATTAAAAATATGATAAATGTAGACAAACCCTGAAAAAAATAAAAAAAATATTTTTTTACGCTTAAACTTGTGTAGAAAATTAAAATACTTTGGCGAAATAACAACCAACCAATCTTTATTATGTTTAATCTTTAAATCATTTGGGTTATATGAAATAAAATATACTTCATCAAAATAATTATTTGGGTTATAGTACTCCAAAGACAAATCCAGATTACCTTTTTTTTGAAAATCTTCTAATGAATTTTCAATTGTTAAAATTAAATTATTATTTGTTGGCATTAAATTTTTATACTCCTCTTGATAAAAAATATATTCAAGTCTATTACTCGCTGTTTTAATTCACAATCTTTTGTCATTCGTATGATGCCTGAATCTATGATTAAGTAATCATACATATTAGTTTTTAGTTTTTGGTCGCTAGTTTTTAGTGAATGCAATTTACAACCTCATTAGTTATATACTCAATCTCTTCATCTGTTACATAAGGATTCATTGGCAAGCTCATAATCTCCTCTGATACTGTCTCAGATATTGGAAAATCACCTTTTTTATACCCTAAATATTCAAAACATTCTTGTAGATGTAATGGCATTGGATAATGTACTGCGGTTGGTATTCCTGCTTGTTTTAGTTTTTCCTGTATTTCATCTCTATTTTTTACTCTTACCGAGTATTGAGCCCATGCTGATGTTATTTTCTCATCTATATATGGAAGAATCAAGTCCAATCTATTTTCTAAAGCTTTTGTATATTTAGAAGCAACTTCCTGTCTTAGAGCCAAATCTTTTTTATAGTATTTTAGTTTTACATTTAAAACTGCTGCTTGAATAGTATCTAGTCTTCCGCCCATGCCTATGTATTTGTGATGATAGCGTTTTGATTGCCCATGAAGTCTAAGAGATTTCATCTTGTTTGCCAAAGCCTCATCATTTGTAAATACCGCTCCGCCATCACCATAACATCCTAAAGGCTTTGCAGGAAAAAAAGAAGTTGTTGAGATATCTCCTAAGTTACCATCAGTCTTCTCTTTATAGGTACTGCCAAAAGATTGTGCACCATCGATAATCACTTTTAGATTGTGTTTATCTGCAATCGCTTTGATGGCATCTATATCCGTCGGCTGTCCGTATAAGCTTACTGGAATAATAGCTTTTGTTTTTGGCGTGATTGCTTGTTCTATTTTATATGGGTCAATATTATAAGTTTTTTCATCTATATCAACAAACACTGGTTCTGCGCCTAAAAAAGCTATAGTTTCCGCCGTGGCTATAAAAGTAAATGGAGTAGTTATAACCTCATCACCTGGTTTTATATCAAGTGCCATCATAGCAAGCAGCAAAGCATCCGTACCATTGCTGCAAGATATTGCATACGCAGCACCTGTAAATTCTTCTAAATTCTTTTCTAAAACTTGAACTTCATCACCCATGATAAAGTTACAGTTTCTAGCCACTTTTAATATAGCCTCTTCTATCTCCTCTTTATATAGATTATGTTGATATTGTAAGTTTGCAAAATCTATCTTCATTTATCCCTCTATCACAATAAGGTTGTTATTTTCTATTTTGTATTTACTATCATCATAGCTATCAACTGCAACATTTTTTTCATCAAACTTGAGTGTATTTCCTGCACGACTGACCCACCCAATCTGTTTGGCAGGAACGCCAACCATTAAAGCGTATGGTTTTACATCTTTGCTAACTACTGCTCCGCTTCCTATTAGTGCATACTCTCCTATAGTTACTCCGCATATTATGGTAGCGTTTGCTCCTACAGTACAGCCATATTTGAGAAGTGTCTTTTTAAATTCGTGGCGTCTTACGATAAAAGCTCTTGGATTTGTGACATTTGTAAAAACCATAGAAGGACCTAAAAACACGTCATCTTCAATCTCTATGCCTTCATAGATAGAGATGTTGTTTTGTACTTTTACACCGCTTCCTATCTTTACTTTTGGACCGACGACACAGTTTTGTCCAAAAGAGCAGTTACTTCCTATTACAGAACCGCTCAGGATGTGTGAAAAATGCCATATCTTAGTATTGTCACCTATGCTTACATTTTCATCTATATATGATGATTCATGAATAAAACACTTTGACATATTTAATTTATTACCTTTTTAACAAATGGATGATAATCACCCTTCATCCCTATTGAATCTAAATTTCTAATAGTTGAAACTGTTCTAATAGATCCATAGGCTTCATCTAACCCAAAACCTTTGCCTTTTAGTATCTCTTCATAACTTCTTGTATGCAAATCAGTAAATCCACCACTAAACTCTATCTCATCTCCATCAACAGTTATAGAACGATAAGTAGTCATACCGCTAGCCTTAACATCATCTGGAATATAGTTATAATTAACACTTAAAAACCATCTTACATTTGCATGTTTTAGTTTAAAACTTCCAGCATTTGTATCTGGAGTTTTAAGATGCACAATATTTTCTTGCACCTCGCCAAATATCCAACATAACATATCATAAAAGTGAACCCCTATATTTGAGGCTATACCACCACTTTTTGTTTCATCGCCTTTCCATGATACAAAATACCATTTACCTCTACTTGTTAGATATGTTAAATCTATATCATAGGTTTTGTTTGGGTTTTTTTCTAGTTCTTTTTGAACTTTTTCTTTAAGTGCTATGATTGAAGGATGAAGTCTTAGTTGCAAAATATTGTTTACTTTTCTACCGGTCTCTTGCTCTATGACTTTTAGCTGATCTATATTGTGCGGATTTAAAACAAGTGGTTTTTCACATATAGCGTCTGCTCCACTTTTAAGAGCGAATCTTATATGTGCGTCATGCAGATAGTTTGGTGTAGCTATAGCCATATAGTCTATCTTTTTATTTCCATCTCGATGCCATTTATCAACAAAGCGATCAAATCTTTCAAACTCTGTAAAAAAGCTAGCCTCTGGGAAATGGCTATCCATAATACCAATACCGTCATATTTATCCATAGCTGCTACAAGATTATTTCTCGTCTCTTTTATAGCTTTCATGTGTCTTGGTGCAATATAGCCTGCAGCACCGATTAAAGCAAAATTTTTCATCATAGCCTGCCGTCACTCTCTTTCAAAATAGATTTTATGTCATAGGTTACTAATTGAGAGTTGAGAATTGAGAATTGAGAATTTAGCTCTTTAAACTCTTCATGAGCGACCGCCAAAACTACTGCATTGTAATTTTCAAATTTCAATTCTTCATTATCAATTAAGTCCAAGTTATACTCATGCTTTACTTCTTTAGCATCCGCCCAATAATCACTCACATCTACATCACATCCAAAATCTTGCAACTCTCTTATCACATCTATAACTCTTGAGTTTCGTATATCTGGACAGTTTTCTTTAAAGGTGATGCCAAGAACTAACACCTTTGAACCCTCTATCTTGAGACCTTTTTTTATCATGAGTTTTATCACTTGATTTGCTACATAGATGCCCATGTTGTCGTTAAGCCTTCTTCCCGCCAAGATAATCTCTGGGTTATAACCTACCTCTTGAGCTTTATGTGTTAAGTAATAGGGATCAACCCCTATGCAGTGACCACCTACAAGTCCCGGACGAAATGGAAGAAAATTCCATTTTGTTCCTGCTGCCGCCAAGACATCGTTTGTGTTTATACCAAGCTTATTAAATATAATTGCCAGTTCGTTTACAAACGCTATATTTATATCTCTTTGAGAATTTTCTATAACCTTTGCAGCTTCCGCTACTTTGATTGTAGGTGCCAAATGAGTGCCAGCAGTAATAACACTTGCATATAATTCGTCTACTCTTTTTCCTGTCTCAGGAGTACTGCCGCTTGTAACTTTAAGTATCTTTGTTACAGTATGCTCTTTATCGCCTGGATTTATTCTCTCAGGAGAGTAGCCACAAAAGAAATCTTGATTGAATTTAAGTCCTGAGAATTTTTCAAGTACTGGTACACAATCTTCTTCTGTAGCACCTGGATAAACTGTGCTTTCATAGATAACTATATCATCTTCTTTAAGCACTTTCCCTACCGTTTCGCTTGCTTTTATAAGAGGAGTCAGATCAGGTCTTTTGTTTTTATCTATAGGAGTTGGCACTGTTACTATATAGATATTACAATCTTTAATATCTTCAATCTCCAATGTAAACTTCATACCATTTGAAAATGCTTCTTTTAGTTGTGTTTCATTAAGTTCAAGAGTTCTGTCGTATCCGCTTGAAAGCTCATCAATTCTCCACTTTGATATATCAAAGCCAACTACTTCATATTTTGAAGAAAATGCATGAGCTAAAGGAAGTCCCACATATCCAAGACCGATGATGCAAATCTTACTATTTTTCATTTTTTACCCTTTTTATGCTTTTACTAACTTTCGCAAACCCTAGATTAAATTCAAACTTTGTAGTAGTTTCTACCACTTCGCCATCTTTTGAGTCTTCTAAAATATCAGGTTCTATATCTATTATCTCTTCTAAAATTTTATTTGATTTGTGTGCTAGCTCTTTTTGTATATTTTCATCTTCTGTTTTCATAATGCTGTTAATATTTCTTGATAACTCTTTTACTTTAGCAAAAGTTTCTATGATATCTAGTGTGGTTTGAGTTGCTATTTTACTTTTTATTATAGTAGCTAACATATACAAGCCTTTTTCAGTAAAAACTTTAGGAAGATGTGGAGAAAATTTCAGTTTTTCGAGGTGGTCAAAATTTTTGACCACCTCTTGTTTTTCCTCTTTTGTCAGTTCTATAATGTATCCACTTGGAAACTTTTCAAGATTATTTGATACAGCTTGATTAATTTCTTTTGTAGTTACTCCGTACAATTCTGCAACATCACTATCTACTAAAACTAGATTGCCCTTATATTTTATTAGTCTATTTTGCAAAGCCTCAAATCTAACTATCTCCACATCTATCCCTTAATGTTCTTATCGTCAGTTTAACTTGAAAAAAATCCAAATACCAATCCACAAACTTATCAATCCCCTCTTGTATAGGCGTTTGTGGTTTATAACCTAAATCCTCTACCAAGTCAGTCACATCAGCATAAGTTGCTGGTACATCTCCGGCTTGGATTGGCATAAAGTTTTTCTCTATTTTACAACCGAGTTTGTTTTCTATGGCTGTTATGAAGTCCATAAGCTTTACGGGGTTGTTGTTTCCGATATTGTAGATTTTATATGGTGCAGATGAAGTTGAAACTTCTCCATCTACTCCGTTCCACGCTTTGTCTTTTTGAGCAGGATTGTCTATAACTCTAATTACTCCTTCAACTATATCGTCTATATAAGTAAAGTCTCTTAGCATATCGCCATTGTTAAAAACATCTATTGCTTTGCCCTCTAGCGCTGCTTTTACAAATAAAAAGAGTGCCATATCAGGTCTTCCCCACGGTCCATAAACTGTAAAAAACCTCAACCCTGTTGTGCTTATTCCAAAAAGATGAGAATAGGTGTGTGCCATTAATTCATTTGATTTTTTACTTGCTGCATAAAGGCTAATTGGATGGTCCACATTGTGCTTTGTAGAGAATGGCAACTCTTCATTAAGTCCATAAACAGATGAGCTAGAAGCGTAACAAAGATTTTTTACATTGTTTTGCCTGCAAGATTCCAAAATATTCATAAATCCTATGATGTTGCTATCCATATAGGCATCAGGATTTGTCAAAGAGTATCTAACTCCTGCTTGCGCCGCCAGATTACATACTGCATCAAACTTTTCTGCTTCAAAAAGCTTCATCATTGCTTCTTTGTCTTCTAGGTTAAGTTTTATAAACTTATAGTTTGCATTAGTGCTCGATGTCAGAAGTTTGCCGTAAGGTATCTCTTTGCCTTTTTCAAGTGTATCTATAATACCGCCTCTTTGAAGTCGCCCATATTTTACATTTTGGTCATAGTAGTCATTGATATTGTCAAGTCCAACTACTTCATCACCTCTCTCAAGAAGCTTAATGGCTAAATGGCTTCCTATAAACCCTGCTGTACCTGTTACTAGTATCTTCAAATTAAATCCTCTTAACTATCGCTATTAAATATATCTCTCGTATAGACTTTGGCTTTTACATCCATAATATTCTCGCTAAGCCTGTTTGCCACTATGACATCGCTTATTTTTTTAAACTCGTCCAAATCTTTTACAACTCTTGAGTTAAAGAAATCATCTTCTTGGCAGGCAGGTTCATAGATAACTACCTCTATCCCTTTTGCTTTTATGCGCTTCATAATGCCTTGTATAGCGCTGCTTCTAAAGTTGTCGCTTCCTGTTTTCATAACAAGTCTGTAGATTCCGACTACCTTTGGTTTTTTGGCTAAAATTGAGTCTGCTATAAAATCTTTTCTTGTGCTATTTGCGTTTACTATCGCTTCTATCAGATTGCTTGGTACATCTTTATAGTTTGCAAGAAGCTGTTTTGTGTCCTTTGGCAAGCAGTATCCGCCGTATCCAAAGCTCGGATTGTTGTAGTGTGTCCCTATGCGCGGATCAAGCCCCACTCCCTCTATAATCTGCTTGGTATCAAGTCCGTGTGTCTGTGCGTATGAGTCAAGCTCGTTAAAGTATGCAACCCTCATGGCAAGATATGTGTTTGCAAAGAGTTTTATTGCCTCTGCTTCTGTCGAATCTGTAAACAAAATTGGTATATCTTTTTTGATGGCACCATCTGCCAAAAGAGAAGCAAACACTTCTGCTCTTTTACTCTTTTCACCGACTATAATGCGGCTTGGGTATAAGTTGTCATGAAGTGCCAATCCCTCTCTTAAAAACTCAGGTGAGAAGATAATATTGTCTGTTTTAAACTTCTCTTTTAAGCTCTTTACATAACCTACAGGAATGGTTGACTTTATAATCATTACGGCATCTGGATTTATTTTTAGAACGTCAGCGATTACATACTCAATGCTTTTTGTGTTGAAGTAGTTTGTTTGTGCATCATAATCTGTCGGCGTTGCAATAATTACATAATCGGCTTTGTCATACGCCTCGTTTTTATCCAATGTTGCACGAAAATTTAAATCATCTCTTAAAAGAAACTCTTCTATCTCCTTATCTTCAATAGGAGAGATTTTTTTGTTTAGCATCTCCACTTTCTCGGGGATAATGTCTAGTGCGACAACCTCATTATGTTGTGCTAAAAGAATCCCATTGCTAAGTCCTACATATCCTGTTCCGGCTATTGCTATCTTAAAACTCATTAAAAGTAAAACCTTATATGTTTTTTTTTATTTATGCGGGGGATTATACTAAAGAGTGACTTAAACTCCTCTATTTTTTATTATGTTAAAATACTAAAAATTTTATGATTGGACTTTTTTTATGTTACTTAAGCTTATTGTTTTACTACTTTTTTGCTTTAATCTCTATGCAAATATGGAGCTTAGAGGTGTTTACTATGTAGATAGCAGAGAAGTAAACTCATCTGTCATTACGGGAGATAAAAAAAACTGTTTTCAAATTTTAACAATTCCCGAAAATGACTATTTAGATAAGATAAAAAGCAAAGAGTTGATAAAGATGCTCGATAAAAATAGGTATAAAAACTACAAGCATAAAAGCAGTTACGTAAACTTTGTTCTAAAGAGTCCGATAGATACATCCTTCATAAAACAGAGGCTAAGAGAGTATTACACAAAACAGTATGATGCCATAGAGATAGAGGATATTATTGTAGAACCAAGAGCCTACATGCAGACTCTGCCTAAAGATTATATTGTAGAGATACGAAGTCGTGACTATCTCTTTAGCGATGGGACTATTAACATTAAAACTCCCCAAAACAAGAAGTACTTTTTTAACTACTATATAAAGGCGCGTCTTACTGTATTTCAGAGTAGAGAGAAGATAAAAAAAGACACCAAGATAACACCTCTGCACTACATACAAAAAAAGATTCTCTTAGATAGATTTAGAGCCAAGCCGCTTCAAGATATGGACAGCACTCAACTGCAGGCAAAACGCCATATACCAAAAGGCAGGATTATTACCTATAATGATGTAGAATCACCCGATGTGGTACGAAGAGATGCTATGATTAACGTTACCATGGTTAAAGAGGGAATGGTCATTACTTTTAGCGCAAAAGCACTTCAAGACGCCAAAGTAAATGATATAATAAAAGTTCAAAACAGCAATGGAAAAACTTTAAAAGTCAAAGTTACAGGCAACAACAGAGCGGAGATAGAGTGAAAAATCGTAAAATAGTAGTAGCTACAAGCGGGGCAAGCGGTGTAAATTTAGGTTTAAAAATCATCAACCTGCTTCCCAAAGATATAGAAAAACATCTCATAATGACAGAAAATTCTGAGACAGTTTTAGATAAAGAGATGGGTGTGACCCTGCATGACAACAGTGATATCTCTGCAAGTATTGCATCGGGTTCATTTGGAGTGGATGCAATGATTATCGCGCCTTGTAGCATGAACACGCTAGCAAAAATAGCGTGTGGCATAGCGGACAACTTAGTAACAAGATGTGCAAGCGTCATGATAAAAGAGCATAAAAAGCTTATTTTAGCTCCGCGCGAGATGCCGTTTTCGGCAATCGCCTTAGAGAATATGCACAAGCTTGCAACTCTTGGAGTCATCATAGCACCGCCCGTTATGGCTTACTACTCCAAACAGCAGACTCTTGATGAGATGGAGAACTTCCTTATAGGAAAGTGGTTTGATTTACTTAATGTAGAAAACAATTTATATAAAAGATGGAAATAATGAGAAAAATAGCACTTTACCCAGGTACATTTGACCCTATTACAAACGGGCACTTTGACATTATCGAAAGAGCTTTAAATCTCTTTGATGAAGTAATCATAGCAGTTGCGATATCTCAAGATAAAAAACCGATGTTTACATTAGCAGAGAGAATTGAGATGACAAAAGAGGCTGTAAAAGATTTAAAAAATGTCACTGTTCTTGGTTTTGACAACCTCACTGTTGAACTTGCAAAAACCCATGGTGCCAGTATAATCATTCGTGGTTTGCGTGCGGTAAGCGATTTTGAGTATGAACTTCAGCTTGGATATCTAAACAACTCTCTAAATGATACTATTGAGACGGTTTATCTTATGCCAAAGCTCCAACATGCATTTATAAGCTCCTCTATTGTTAGAAATTTGCTAAAATTTAATGGCAAAACTGAGCACCTTGTTCCAAAAGAGGTACAAAAAATTATAGGAAATATGAAATCATGTACGTTGCAATAGAGGGAATTGATACAGCCGGAAAAAGCACGCAGATAGAGAGATTAAGAGGATATTTTGCTGATGCCGTCATTACAAAAGAACCCGGAGCTACCGAGATTGGAAAAAAGATAAGAGAGATAGTTCTTGGCGCTAAAACAAAGAGTAAAAAAGCGGAGTTTTTACTCTTTTTAGCAGATCGTGCGGAGCATGTAAAAGAGGTTATCGAGCCAAATCAAGAGAGATTAATAATCTCTGATAGAAGCGCTGTAAGCGGAGTTGCTTACGCTCTTGTCCAAGGCGAGATAGAGAAAAAAGATCTAGTATCCTTGAATAATTTTGCAACAGGCGGCATATACCCCTCAAAAATCTTTCTCTTAAAGCTTACGAAAGAGGAGTTAAAATTTAGACTCTCGCAAAAAGAGCTTGATGGAATTGAATTAAGGGGAGAAGAGTATCTTCTTGGCATACAAGAAGCAATTATAGAGGCTGCAAAGCTTCTAAATCTTGAGCTTATAACAGTTGATGCCACAAAAAGCATAGATGATATAACGCAGGAGATATTAAACAATATTAAATAAAAAAGGGGTTAAAAATGAGTGAAAAATTAACAAATGTCTTACATCTAAAAGTCGGAAAAATTACCAAAAACAAGAAGCTCACAAGCGATAAAGAGTTTGATTCAGGCATAAAAAAATATCCTATAGAGGGTGCGTTTATGACAAAAACAGGCTTTATGGGGGATGAAGTAGCAGATCTTATTCATCACGGCGGCGAGACGAAAGCGGTGCTTTTTTTCTCTACAAAAACATATGAAAAGCTAAATAAGCTAAGCGGTAACAATTTTGTATACGATGAGATTGCTCACTATGGAGAGAATCTTTTAGTCGATAAAATAGACGAAGCAGATATCTGCGTCGGTGATATTCTTAAAGTCGGAGAAGCCACTTTTGAGGTATCGCAACCAAGACAACCATGTTGGAAACTCTCGGCAAATACTGCCACAAAACCTATGACGAGCATCATCTATAACAACGGTTTGACAGGATGGTATGCAAGAGTAGTGGATGAGGGAGAGGTAAAAAAAGGCGATGATGTCATACTTATAAAAAGAGTTTATCCACAACTTACTATTGAGGCACTAAATAGGGTAATCGTCGACCCCTTTAGTGACAAAGAAGTGACACTTCAAGCTATAGAATGTCCCGCTTTGGGAGAGCAGTTTAAAGACTCCCTAGAGGGAAGAGCAAAACTAAATGATCCTAAAAATGAGCCCTTTTGGTATCATAAAGAGCCTCAGGAGTAGTTTTAATTTTTGTTGACATACATCAATGCTCTTTATAAAAAAAGTGTTTATCATTCTCACAATTTATTTGGAGAGCATAAATGTCACTTAGAAGATACTTTGCAAAAATGAGAACAAAGGAGACACGTCCTACTAGGAAGTCTCTTAGTAAAATATTATGGTCGACTCTCGGTGCATTTGTGAGTATCTATTTTATGTCATTTTTTAGCCACATGTTCTCACCTCAAGACGGCTTCTTTTTACTTGGATCTTTTGGGGCTTCTGCCGTGCTAATATATGGAGCTCCGGAAGTCTCATTCTCTCAGCCGAGAAATCTGATTGGCGGACATATCTTATCCGCTACGGTATCAGTATTTTTAGTTAAAATGTTTGGACAATCATTGGAGTTTGGAACCTTGTGCGCACTTAGCGTCTCACTGTCAATTCTAGTTATGCATTTAACTATGACAATGCACCCTCCAGGCGGTGCAACAGCCCTTATCTTTGTTATAGGTAGCGAGCATATTCAATCACTAGGTTGGATGTATCCGATTACTCCAATAGCAACAGGAGCACTCTTAATGCTTCTAGTTGCACTTGTAATTAATAACTTATCGACAAATACTAAAAGGCACTATCCCCTTTATTGGTATTGACCCCGACTACCCTTTTTAAGCCAACTAACCAGTATGCAACTGCAAGTGCGACTATCACGCTTCCTATAATTAAAAGCTCATTCCCGCTCTCCGAGGAGAGTGAGTAGATAAGTACTTTACGTATAAGTGCTGCCATAGCAAGCATGATAAATGCCCCGATAGCAAAGCCTTTTCCTTGGAGATGATTTATCTCCTCATGTATAAGCTCTATCGCCGCCCAAAGCACAAGCAGACTTCCAAGAACCGTTAATATCCCCTTCTCTATCCCTATATCAGTAAAAAACAGTAGATATATATCATAACCAAAAAGTCCGATAGCAAAAAACGCTACTAACGCCAATGAACCTGCAAGAAAGAAGTTTACATAGGAGTTAAATTTTTTAAGTCCCGAGAGAACTATTTTTTCAAATTTTGACAGAGATAAAAATTTGCTAAGCTCTTCTTCTCTATATGAGCTCGTTAGCGTATCTAGATTTATATCGACAATCTTCTCAACAGCTTCTATCTCTCTCATGTTCTGTTTCTCATCTTGACAATTTTCATGAAGATTTTTTATTATAAATGTCCTAACAAAGGTAAAAGCAGAGTTTACGTAGTGGGTTGGAAGTCCTATCCTTACATGAACTTCACCTATTTTATATAGATATGTAAAGTACTGCAAGTCATATTTTCCACAAAAAAGATTGATAAACCACGCCTTTATCTTTAGTCGGTGATAATCAATAATCTTTTGGTTTTTAAGAAATTTAGCTGTTGAACCAAAGCCCCAGATATAGTCATAAAACTCCTCTATAAACCTGTTTGAGAGCTCCTCCATTCTTGGTTGAAGCTCCTTTAAGATAAGAGCCTCCTCTTTTGTAAAATTATAGTGTTCTTTTAAGCTTTGATGTTGCTGCATCTTGCAAAACCCCCTGTTTTTTTGTTAATAATTTCTTATTATATACAAAAAAACCGCCTTTAGCTAATTACTCTGTCTTGATTTTGAATATCGTCTAAAATTTCACAAAAAGGCTCATGTATATCGTTACAGACCTCTGTTCCTATGAAAATATGATTATCTGTTTTTTCAAATGCTTCTGTAGCAAACTCCCAGTTGATATGATTCCAAAACTCTTCTAAATATTTAGCTCTCAAATTTCTGTAGTCTATGTAGTAGGCATGCTCCCACACATCACATACAAACAGAGGTACAAGATGAGAAGCCAGAGGGTTTTTTGCATTTTCTGTCTGCTTAATCATAAGCTGTCCTTTAGGCTCTCTAACTAGCCATACCCAGCCTGAACCAAAAAGAGTTGTTCCCGCTTTTATAAACTCCTCCTTCAGGGCTTCTATAGAACCAAAATCATTGTTGATTTTGAGTAAAAACTTCCCAGTTGGAGCAGATTTTGAGCCACTTAGACTTTTCCAATAAAAATCATGATTAAAAACCTGTGCCGCATTATTAAAAATAACTCCATCAGAGTTTTTAATAATTGCAGAGAGAGACATTTTTTCAAACTCTGTTCCTTTTATCAACTCATTGAGTTTGTTTGCATATGCTATGTGGTGCTTACCGTAATGGTACTCTATAGTTTCTGCGGATATAAAAGGTTCAAGTGCGTTGTTTGCAAAAGGCAATTTTGGTAAATCAATCATGGTAGATCCTTTTTCTTTAAATTTATAACTATCTAATAAGTATAAGACTTTATTATTAATAAAAAGTTAAATATTTTTTTAGTATTGATTGATAAAACAGAAACTTAATCAATCAAAATATAAGTAAAAAATGGTATTCTTTCATTTAAATAAAATGACTTTACTTTAATTACATAAACGCTCAAGGAAATAGATGATTGCTTCACTCAGGGGAATGAATGATATTTTAAGCGAGGATTATGAGAGATTTACATATTTCATAACTACAGCTACCAATATAGCTCAGAGATATGGTTTTCACTTTATTGAAACTCCTCTATTAGAAGAGACTACTCTTTTTAAGCGCTCAGTAGGCGAATCAAGCGATATTGTCGGAAAAGAGATGTATCAGTTTATAGACAAAGGCGGCAATGATGTATGTCTTCGTCCTGAGGGAACGGCAGGAGTCGTTCGTGCATTTATACAAAAAAAACTAGATCGCGCCGGCGGAATACACCGCTTTTTTTATCATGGGGCTATGTTTAGATATGAAAGACCCCAAAAAGGAAGATTAAGACAATTTCATCAGTTTGGTGTTGAGAGTTTCGGGGAGAGTAGTGTTTACGAAGACGCTTCAATGATTATGATGGTTAGTGACATTTTAAAAACTCTCGGCATTGGATACAGACTTCAACTAAATTCGCTCGGCTGCAACGAATGTATGCCCCCTTACCGTACCAAACTAGTAAAGTTTGTAAAAGAGTGTCAAGATGGCATCTGTGAAGATTGTATTCGCAGAGTAGATACAAATCCCATAAGAGTGCTTGACTGCAAAAACGGCTCATGCCAAGAGCTATATGTAGGTGCTCCAAAGCTCCTAAATCATCTCTGCTTAACATGTAGTGATGATTTTAAGCTTCTAAAGAAGATTTTAGATGATAACTCAATAAAATACGAAATAGATACAAATCTTGTAAGAGGTTTAGACTACTACTCAAAAACAGCATTTGAGTTTGTAAGTGATGAGATAGGAAGTCAGAGCGCTATTGCAGGAGGTGGGAGATATGACAGACTTGTTGAGTTTTTAGACGGTCGACCTACCCCTGCTGTTGGTTTTGCAATGGGTATAGAGCGACTCATGGAGCTTATTAAAATGCCCCAAACAAAAAAAGATGGCTACTACATGGGTGCTATGGATGAAGAAGCGCTTGATTTCGTAGTTCAGATTGCACATAAAAAGCGACAAACAGATAAAGTTATAGTAGAGTATAAATCTAAAAATCTAAAAAATCATCTCAAAGCCGCTGACAAAGCAAATGTAAAATATTGCGCTGTTATAGGCTCTAATGAGATGAGAGATAAAAATATTTGGATAAAAAACCTAGAAGATAAATCTGAATACACAATACCAATGTCGGAGTTTTAATGGAATCTATTCACGCCATCTGGAATTTTTTTGTAAATTTCTTTGAATTTTTTACACTCGCTTTACTGCTTTTTTTAGTATTTCTATTTATCTATGACAAGTATGTCCAAAGAAGTCATTCGCTTTTGATAAACTACCCGATTATAGGAAGAATGCGTTACTTTTTTGAAGCCCTAAGAGAGCCTTTGCGTCAATACTTCGCAGATGAGTCCTTCTACGCTTCTAGAGATAAAATAGAGTGGGTATATAAAGCTGCTAAGGATGTTCCAAATTTTCAATCTTTTTCGGTATCTCAACCTTTTGAGGGTTCAAGATTCATTATAAAACACTCATCAAATGTTCTCAATGAAGATGAAGTCAGTGAAGATGTCAGTGTGATTTTTGGAAAAGATAGAGAGATTCCATTTGTTTCTCACTCCCCTGTAATACGCTCTGCTATGAGTGATGGAGCGCTTAGTCCGGAAGCTGTTAGAGCATTCTCTATAGCAGGAGCGGCAACAAATCTTACCATCAATACGGGAGAAGGCTCTCTTACATCAAATCATCTCTTTACCCACAAGCCGGATTTGAAAAATTGCCAATATCTTGAAATTGTAAAAAGTACTATGCTCTCAGAAATTGTCTTTAAGGTACTAAATAAGCTCTTTAACGCTGCACTTGCCCTAAAAGCGTACAGAACAATCTTACTAAATAAAAAGACTCAAAATACGTATATATATGATAAAGCATCTCATGTACTCTTTCGCGTAAACTGGTCTGCACCTATAGAGTCTTTTCCGCAGGAAGTTCCTAATGACATCCCAAATATGATTTTTCAAATGAGTTCTGCTCTTTATGGTGTTCGTGATAAAGATGGAAAATTTGATGAACTTAGGTATCAAAAAGCTATGAAGTTTTGTCGCATGACGGAGATAAAAATTGCTCAAGGTGCAAAGCAGACCGGAGGAAAACTAGCAGGCTCAAAAGTATCGGCTGATATTGCCTACTATAGAGGAGTTCCTGAAGGCAAGGACCTCTTCTCTCCAAACCGCTTCCCCTATGCGGATACAACCGCTAATCTTTTAGACTTTGTCGAAAAACTACAAAATCTCTCTAAAAAACCGGTAGGTTTTAAAATTGTAATTTCAGATGCAGATTCGGTAGAAGAGATGGTAAAAGAGATTGCAAAAAAAAGAGAGAGTGGAGGATCCATTCCTGATTTTATATCTTTAGATAGCGGTGAGGGAGGAAGCGCTACTGCTCCCCTTGAGCTCATGGAGTCTGTAGGTTTAAATACGAACAATGCGCTTTATGTTCTTGATACCATCCTCACTAAGTATGATCTTCGCAAAGATATTAAGATAATCGCAAGTGGGAAGATTTTAACTCCTGATGACATAATAATAACTATGGCAATGGGTGCAGATGCGGTAGGAATAGGCAGAGGGTTTATGATGAGTGGCGGTTGTATTCGTGCTAGAATGTGCTCTGGTTTTGGCTCACATATCTGTCCTGTTGGCATGGCGACTCAAGATCCAAAAAGAAGAGCCTCTTATCTAGTTGTCAAAAAAGGTGCAGAGATAGGTCACTATCATAAAAATCTTGTAAAGAGTATGAAGGTTATTCTTAGTGTAATGGGTATTAAACATATTTCAGAGCTTAAGAAAAAACATCTTACTTTTAAAAATAGAAGCGGCGAAGTATATTTTGATATAGATAGATACTTTCGTCAAAAACTACATATAGGTGAATAATTTTGAAAAGTTTTGGTCTTAACATCTGGTCTAATGGCAATTTTATTATTGAAGATGGTCAAATAAAATTAAACTACAAGTGCATGCCCTCTCTCCTTCAGATAGTTGAAGAGATTCGTTCAAATGATGTAAGAGGACCTATTTTGCTTAGGTTTCCTCATTTAATTAAGAGTCAGATTAGGACTCTTTACTCCTATTTTGACAAAGCTATAGAACAAAACAACTATAAAGGAGGTTTCAATGCTGTTTTCCCGCTAAAGGTAAATCAGTTTCCTCATGCGGTTGATGCGATAACCTCTCAAGGGGCACAGTACAACTACGGCTTAGAAGCCGGTTCAAAAGCCGAACTAGTTTTAGCGATGAGTAAAACTCCAAGTGGTGCAAACATAACTGTAAATGGTTTTAAAGATAAAGAGATGATTACGCTTGGCTTTATAGCTGCACAAAGCGGTCATAACATTACTATTACCATAGAAGGGCTTGGAGAGCTTGAGACAATTATAGAGGTAGCAAAAGAGTGCAACCTTAAAGTTCCAAATATTGGAATTAGAGTAAGACTTCATAGCACAGGAAGCGGTATCTGGGCAAAAAGCGGTGGAATGGATGCAAAATTTGGTCTTACTTCTACTGAAATTATAGAGGCTATCTCACTTCTAAAAGATGCTAAACTCTTAGATAAGCTAAATATGGTTCATTTTCATATAGGCTCGCAGATGTCAGATATTGCACCGCTTAAAAAAGCGCTAAGAGAAGCCGGAAATATCTACGCAGAGCTAAAAAAAATGGGTGCAGAATCTCTTAAGAGTATTAACATAGGCGGCGGTTTGGCTGTCGAGTATGATCAGCATGTCATGTCAAGTGCTAGAAACTACTCAATAGATGAGTTTTCAAATAGTGTCGTTTTCTTACTAGGCGGGATTATGAATGCAAAAAATGTTGATCATCCTGATATTTTTACAGAATCAGGAAGATTTATAGTTGCTTCTCACGCTGTCTTAATTACACCTGTTTTAGAGCTATTTACTCAGGATTATCAAGAAAAACTACTTAATTTTAAAAAAGTCAATCCACCCCTGCTTGTTGAGTTAATAGAGCTAAATAATCTTTTAAACAACACTAACTGTATTGAGTATCTTCATGACGCTCTTGATCATATGGAGTCTCTTTTAACGCTTTTTGATTTAGGGTATATTGACCTTCAAGACCGCTCAAACGCTGAAATTTTGGTTCACAATATTATAAAAAAAGCTCTATATTTAAAGTCTGCAAACCCTACGGATGAGCTAGCACAGCTTCAGGTAAAGCTGCAAGAGAGATATCTTATAAACGCATCAATATTTCAAAGTTTGCCTGATTACTGGGGATTAGGACAGCATTTTCCGGTTATGCCTCTACACCATCTAAACACAACCCCGCTAAGAGCGGCTTCGTTATGGGATATCACATGTGATAGTGATGGAGAGATAGGTTTTAACCCCGATAAACCACTCTATCTTCATGATGTAAACCTTGATGAGGAGGAGTATTTTTTAGGCTTTTTCAATGTCGGTGCGTATCAAGAGACTCTTGGTATGCAGCATAATCTTTTTACACATCCAAGTGAATACACAATCACAATAGATGAGTACTCTTATAAGATTAAAAATGCTGTTGAATCTAAGAGCGTACTAAATATTTTAGACTCTATCGGATATGATTCAACTATGCTCTCAAATAAGCTAAGAAATGATCTCTTAAGCTCTGAATTTATTTCGGAGAAAGAAAAAAATGATACACTTGCAAAATTAGAACTATTTTTAAGTCAAAATGGTTACTTAAGAACTACAAACTAGGAGTAAAACTTGGGAATTTATGCTGATATCAAAGAGGACTTTTCCAATGTTTATAAAAATGATCCAGCCCTTAGTTCTAGACTTGATTTTCTATTTAATTATCCCGGTGTTTGGGCTATAGCTTGGTATAGAATAGCCCACAAACTCTACTGTTCAAACTTTAAAACCCTTGCAAGAGTTATCTTAGGGTTTAATCAAATTCTTACAAATATTGATATACATCCGGGTGCCGTCATAGGGAGAAGAGTCTTTATAGATCATGGCTTTGGAGTCGTTATAGGTCAAACATCAATAATAGAAGATGATGTTTTGATATATCAGGGAGTAACACTTGGCGGTGTTTCTCTTACTCAAGGCAAAAGACACCCGACTATAAAAAAGGGTGCCGTATTAGGTGCCGGAGCAAAAGTACTTGGAAATATTACAATTGGCGAGTACGCAAAAATAGGTGCTAACTCTGTTGTGGTAAAACCTGTGCCTAATAATGCAACTGCAATAGGTATTCCTGCTCATGTTATTGAAAAAGGCAGATGTAAAGATCCACTTATGCATAATCTTCTTCCGGACATTAACAAAGAGATGTTTGAATACCTACTCAAACGTGTTGCTGTTCTTGAGCATATACTGGTTGAAGACAACAAAGAACTACTTGAACAAGACTTAGAACTTGAAAATATTTATGAATCATTTATTAGAGCTATGAAAAGCTAAAACTTTTTCATAGATAGTTGTTCACTTATCTAATTATTTTAGTATAATTCGCTCAATATTTTTAAAAGGGTTAAATATGCTAACAGACCGTATTAATTCACTATCGGAATCAATCACTATTGCAATATCTACACTTGCGACAGAACTTAAAGCGCAAGGAAAAGATATCATCAGTTTTTCAGCAGGCGAGCCTGACTTTGATACTCCTCGCATAATTAAAGATGCGGCTATTGCGGCTATTAATGAAGGTTTTACAAAATATACGGCAGTTGACGGCATCCCTACACTCAAAGCTGCTATAGCAGAGAAGTTAAAAAGGGAGAACAATCTATCATACGCACCAAATCAGATAATTACAAACAATGGCGCTAAACACTCTTTGTTTAATCTCTTTGCCGCAACAATTCAAAAAGGCGATGAAGTCATCATTCCGGCTCCTTACTGGGTTACATACCCTGAACTTGTTATGTACTATGGCGGAACTGTTGTAGAGATACAAACACATGATGACAACGCATTTAAGATAACCCCACAGCAGTTAAAAGATGCTCTTACTCCAAAAACAAAAATGATAGTCTTAACTAGCCCATCAAATCCTACCGGTGCAGTCTATTCAAAAGCTGAACTTGAGGCTATAGGCAAAGTACTTGAGGGAACTGATGTAATTGTTGCAAGTGATGAGATGTATGAAAAGCTTATCTATGACGGGGAGTTTACCTCTGCTGCGGCGACTAGTGAAGATATGTATAAAAGAACAGTAACCATAAACGGTCTTAGCAAGTCAGTGGCGATGACAGGCTGGAGATTTGGTTACATGGCAGCTCACAACACAGAGCTTATTCAAGCAACAAAAAAACTTCAAAGCCAAAGCACTTCAAACATAAACTCTATAACGCAAAAAGCGGCAATAGCAGGACTAGATGGTTCGGCAGATGCAGATATAGAGATGATGAGAGTTGCATTTAAAGAGCGCCGTGATGAGGCTGTAAGGCTAATTAATGCAATTGAAGGGCTAAGTGTTTACAAGCCTGATGGCGCTTTTTACCTTTTTGTAAATATTAAAGAGCTTAGTAATGACTCTATGCAATTTTGCAAAGAGCTTTTAGAGAAAAAAGGGGTTGCCGTTGTTCCCGGTGTAGGATTTGGGAGTGAAGGCTATTTTAGATTTAGCTTCGCTACTAGCATAGAAAATATCCAAATAGGAATTAAGCGCATAGAAGAGTTTACAAAAGAGTTAAAATCATAATCTGCCTCTGCGAATCCACTCGCAGAGACAAAACCCCTCCTTACCTAACCATCAAAACAGAAGACGAAAAATAAAAAAGGGAAGTATGTTGTTACAAAAATATTTAAGAAAAGATGAGTGGTTTTCCAATATAAAAGGAGATACGCTAGCCGGATTGGTAGTTGCACTTGCTCTAATTCCTGAGGCTATAGCATTTTCTATTATTGCAGGAGTTGATCCAAAAGTAGGACTTTATGCATCTTTTTGTATAGCCGTTGTTATCTCTTTTGTAGGCGGTCGCCCCGGAATGATTAGTGCGGCAACAGGTGCTATGGCACTTTTGATGGTAACGCTTGTAAAGGAGTATGGTCTAGAGTATCTCTTAGCAGCAACTGTACTGACCGGAATTTTACAGATGATTGCAGGGTATTTTAAACTTGGAAGGCTCATGAGCTTTGTTCCCCGCGCAGTCGTTGTCGGTTTTGTTAACGCACTTGCCATACTTATCTTTATGGCACAGCTTCCTGAGCTTACAAATGTTACTTGGCATGTATATGCACTAACAGCCGCAGGTCTTGGCATTATATACCTTTTTCCTTACATACCCAAAATAGGAACTCTACTCCCCTCTCCGCTTGTAACTATCGTAGCAATAACAGTTGTTGTTGTTCTCTTTGGCATAGATATAAGAACTGTTGGCGATATGGGAGAGTTACCGGATACTCTGCCTATGTTTTTAATTCCTCAGATTCCGTTTAACTTTGAGACACTTATGATAATACTCCCCTACTCTGTCTCACTGGCAATAGTCGGTCTGCTTGAGTCTTTAATGACTGCTACAATCATAGATGACTTAACTGATACTAAGAGTGATAAAAACCAAGAGTGTAGCGGTCAAGGGATGGCAAATATTGCTTCAGGTTTTATGGGCGGTATGGCAGGTTGCGCCATGATTGGACAATCTGTTATAAATGTAAAATCAGGCGGACGGGCAAGATTATCAACATTTTTAGCAGGTGTTTTTCTCCTCATCATGGTTGTATTTTTAAGTGATTTAATCTCAATAATCCCTATGGCAGCTCTTGTTGCTGTTATGATAATGGTCTCTATCGGCACGTTTGATTGGGGAAGCGTTAAAAGGTTAAAAACACTTCCACTCTCCACAAATATAGTAATGCTCTCAACTGTCATAGTGGTAGTATGGACTCACAATCTAGCACTCGGCGTCTTTGTCGGTGTACTTTTGGCATCACTCTTTTTTGCGAACAAAATCAGCCACTTTATGTACAGCCAAACATCTTATGATGAGCAAACAGATACCAAAGAGTACAAAATAGTCGGGCAGGTATTCTTTAATAGTGCAGATAGATTTGTAGAATTTTTTGATTTTAAGGAAGTTGTAGAGAATGTTACTATAGACTTAACAAGGGCTAATTTTTGGGATATTTCTGCTGTTTATGCACTTGACAAAGTAGTTATAAAACTACGCCGTGAAGGTGCAAATGTTAATATAATTGGACAAAACAGTGCAACTAGCACAATAATAGACAGATTTGGCGTACATGACAAGCCCGAAGATATAGAAAAAGTAATGGGAGGACACTAAAATATGCAAGATATTAAAAGTGTAAAAAAAGCTGTTTTTGCTTGTGTTGATGGTTCAAAATACTCAGAGGCAGTATGTGATTATGCCCTACATGTAGCAAAAGAGCTTAATCTTACTCTGGTTTTACTAAACACGATTGAGCACTCAGGTATATCATCCATAACAAATCTATCGGGAAGTATCGCTCTAGGTGAGAGAGAGACTCTGCTTCAAGAACTCTCAGAGGAGGATGCCCTTAGAAATAAAGAGACAATAGCTCGCCAAAGAGAGTTATTAAAAGAGCTAAAAGCCAGAGTAAGCAATAGTGGATACACAAATGTAATCATCTCTCAAAGACATGGAACTCTTTATGAAAACCTAAAAGAGCTAGAGAATAAATTAAGAGTCGTTATTTTTGGTCTTTTTGGGATGGGACATATGGATGATAGTGCTGAGATAGGCTCACATGTAGAAGATATTATAAGAGATGTAGATGCTCCTATAATCCTTATAAACAAAGAGTACACTCCCATAAAAAACGTAATGATTGCTTTTAACGGTGAGAGCGGCTCTTCAAGAGCTCTTGAAGAAGTAGCCTCTTCTCCTATGCTAGGTCGCGAAGTAAAGAGATATGTTGTAAATGTAAACAATAATAAAAGCAAATCTGATGAGTTAATAAAACATGCAAAAGAGATTATAAAAGATGATTCTCTAAACTGCGAATTTATTCAAAAATCAGGCGAAGCACTTGAGAGTATTTTAGATTGTATAGATAAAAAGAGTATAGACATGTTGGCAATTGGTTCATACTCTCATGGCAAATTAAAGTCTGCTATATTTGGAAGTTTTACGACTAAACTAATTCAAAATGTAAAAATTCCTCTTATTATATTGAAATAAAGAGTATGCGGCCCTAGCCGTTACTCCCCAAGTTTAAAATCCTTTATATAAAAAATTCCGACTCCGCTTCCTGTTGCTTTTACATCCACATCCACCCTAACAGATCTCTTTATGCTGTACTGCATGGTTATACTTGAGATATCATCATTTTTATACACAAGACGGACATTTTTACTAAAACGTTTTCCTATCTCATACCCAAGCGTGCCATCTTCGTTTGTCAAAATATTAAGAGTATCGATTTTTATAATTGCAGATTTGTTAAAAAGCTCTTTAAGCCCTGCGCCCAAAGCTAAACTACTTAGTCCTGATTTAGATTGTTCGCCTGATGTGTCAAAAGCCGATGAAGCGCTGATGCCAAAGAGTATATATGATATGATATCATCCTGACTCATTCGCGGAGTAGAAGAGAGAATTATTGCCGGTGTGTTAACTCTGTTTGTAATATATATCTCTATGTCGATATTATCATCTGTATAGTAGTGAAGATTTAGGTTAAGGTGCGGGTTTTTATACTTATTGTCATAAAAACATATCTCACTCTCATCAAACTCAAACTCTCTCTCGCTTATAGTTACACTACCGCTATGAATACTTACTACGCCAAGAAGCTCCATGGAAGCATTAAGCTCTTTATAAATTGCTAAATTAGGAGTTACTAAAAGCTCTACATCTTTTATTTTATACATAATAGGCGCTAAAGAGGTTATTCGAATATTTAGTTCTGTATTTTTAATCTCTTTATAATCATCTTTCATATCCTGAATAATTATAATATCCTCATCTCCTATCGAATACTCTTTCTTTGGAGCATATGTCACGATTGATTCTAAGAGCGTTATATCGCCATCAACTCTCTTTATGCCGTTACTCTCCATAACGGCATGGAGGTCTATTTTTAAAGTCAGATTTGCATCGCTGGAGTTATAACTAAATTTATCGCTTTTTATATTTATATCTGCACTCATTTGGGACGGCTTTATAACTCCCTTTACTAGAAGATTATCAAATACCCAAAACTCCCTAAGCTCAATATCACTGTTTTTGTCTATAAATATCTTTGAACTTCTCTGGGAGTAAACTCTATGCTCCTTAATGTCAAACTCATATCTTTTTAGCTCAAGCTCTCTATCTGCATAAAAGAGTTCAAAAAAAGCATCCTTGCCCACATATACGCTCTTAGAGTCTAGTTCTAATCTGTACCAAGGGATATCAATTCTAGCACCAAGCTCAAGCCTTTCTTTGTAATTTAGCTCTGCTTTTATATTTGCGCCCGCATCAAAAACTATTTTTTCCTCACTTTTGTTCAATCCAAATTCAGATAAAAGACTCTTTAGCGACTCTATATTTGAGTCAATCGTAAAATGTCTCTTCTGCAAGTCACCTTTGATATCAAACTTGCTTGAACCTACTTTTAGCGTACCAAACATGCCGTTTTTATCTTCTGTGAGAGTTAAAGAAAATAAGCCTGAACCTAAACCTGCTTTTATGCCATCTCTATTTTTTAAAATAGATAACTCAAGCTCAGAAAACTTCTCTATGTTATACTCTCTTAAATAGGGTGCATCCCTCTTGAGATAGAGTTTGCCCTTTAGGGCTGAGGAGTTCTCATCTATCTTAACTTCTGCATCAAGATTTGCGTAAGTGCTATTAGCTTTTAGTAAAAAATTTTGATAGTCACTCGTCTGCGCGCTTAAATTTATATCTTTGGCTCTGAAGTCAAATTTAGCTATATTACCATCGCTTCTCATATCTAAAATAAAATTCTCAAAAGGTAACCCAAGACTATTTTTTGAGAGTTTTGCTTCTAATTTTGACTCTATTTTGCCATCAAGACTTACTAAACTCTTCTGCTTAACTAAAACCTCACTACCTTCATAAGCAAGAGTGTAGTTTGAGAGAAGAGTAAAAAAATCCTCATCAAAGTTATAAATCATATCTAGGTCTATATCTCTAAGAGTAACTCCCTCTACATCTTTAAAAACCACGCTTTTGAGTGATGTTTTGAGCTTTGCGTCCTTGTTAGATAAATCAACATCAACTTCAAGCTCCCTTGGCGTATATACCAAAAAGTCCAGATACTTACTCCTTACTTTCTCACTGAGTAAAATATATACTTTGCCTATGGCTCTATTGGCTTTTACTCTACCCTCAAAAGAGATATCAAAATATTGTGTTTGAATCTGCATCTTTAAATCTTGGATATCCACTGTATCTCTAATGCTTAGATTTGAAGCTATAATGTCTAAAGAGTAGATTTCATCCTTGAACTTAATATCTACCCCGCTTAAGTTAATTTTTGAGATATTAAGAGCAAACTCTGAGGATGAGGTCTCTTCAAAAAGTTCTGTAACCTTTTGGGCATCTACATGGACTCCTTTGGCATCTATTGATTTTAATCTTGGGGTAGGATTTGCGAGCATTAAAAGATTGTACTTTATACTCAACTCATCTGCATGAAGCGTGCTATCCTTATAGTCTACCTCCTTTAATGCTACCCCCTCAAAAAGTGTTCCCTCTGCCTGCTCATACTCAATCTCATACTCTTTTAAGTAGTTTTGTGCAAGAAAAACTACTGTCTCTTTTTCAAATATTGCAAAAAAAAGAGCAATACTCAAAAGAGAGATAAGTAGAACAAGGAGATGCAATATATTGTAGATTTTTTTTATCAAAATAGCTCTCCTATATGAAAATGAATTGCGTACTGTTTTGTAGGGTCTTGTGTATCAAAACCAATATCAATAGCAATCGGTCCTATAGGTGTTTTATAACGAAGGCCTACTCCTAGAGTGTAGTATCCATTGTCGCTAATAGGCATACTCTCATTGCCAAGATATGTATTGTCGCTAAAGATAACTCCTCTTAAGTTACCGTAAATATTAAATCTAATCTCGGCAGTCGCCTCTAAAATAGAGTCAGAGCCCATCAAATCATTTTTATTATCAGTCGGACCAAGCTTTCTGTACCCATATGCACGATTACTGTGCATTCCTCCGGCAAAAAAACGATATGATGGAGGGATAAACCCATCTTGCACATTTAGCGTTCCAAATCTTCCTCTAAGTGCTACTATATAATCCTCTACCGTGGTAACATATCCACCGTTAACTCTAAATTTATAGTAGGTTGCATCTGAAATGTCGCTCTTTAGAGAACCCATGATATGAGAATTTATAAAGTAACCTCTTGTGGGATCTAAAACATTGTCTCTAGTATCATAGCTCCAATCAAGCTTAGGAGAGATTAGAAAAAGCGAATACTCCGGAATAAGCAGAGCATCATCGCTCTCATAAGTTTTAGAGTTATCAAAAATTAGACTCTGAGCAAATGTGTGTGGAACTCTTTTTTGCGAAAAATATAACTCAGAAAAAACCCTACTCTCCTTAAATGTAACAAAATCCTCATTCTCATAACCTACCTCTATACCTACTGTGTTTTTCTCTAAGAGAGGCATGTCAAAGTTGGTTTTAAGTGTCTGCTTTATTTGAGTTACTCTCGTCTCAATGCCAATTGTCTTTAGGTTATCTAAAAAATTTCTATGCTTTAGTCCAAGCATAAACATAGCACCCTCATCACTACTAACACCGACTCCTGCTTTAAAGCGCATTGGTTTCTCATTTTCACTAACACTCAAAACAATATCTACCTTATTGCCTTCTCTTACATTTGTCTCTATTACAACCTTTGATATCGCCTCATAGCCATATAAATTTCTATAGCTCTCATCAATTTTTTTTGAGGAAAAAAGTGCGCCTTCCTCCATACATATAAGAGATTTTATGATATCGCTATCTATACTTTTTGCAGGTTTTATTTCAATATTTCCAAAGTAGCACTTCTCATTTTGCAAAACCTCATATGTTAAATAGGCACTATTTTGCTCTATATCTATCCAAGCCTTTGCGTTTAGCTTTGCATTACAAAAACTGCTGTTTGCATAGAGAATTTTTATATCTTTTTTGCTCTGTATAAATTTATCTGCATCAAAAATATCACCCTCTTTAAAAGGTATTTTTTTACTTACGTCTATCCCCGCTATGTAAGTTACGCTCTTTACAATTATTGGCTCATCTTCGTTAATCTGAAGTGTTACAGATTTCTCATCGCTAATGTATGATATGTCGGCATGATGAAAGCCTTTTGATTTGTAGTAGTTCTCTAGGGCATGAAGTGTTAGCTCTATGTTTTCTAGCTCAATTGCAGGCCCATTAGCATAAAATTCAAAAGGGTAAGGCTTATATAGCTCTAATGCATCATAAAGCTCTCTTGAGGAAATCTTTTTGTTGCCGCTGAAAAAAAGTAAATGGGTGTTTGAAAAAAGAAGTGTAGAGTGAAGTGTAGATAGTAGAAAAAAGGTAAAAAGGTTCTTTTTCAACTACACTCCAACAAGCTATTATTTTAACTCTTTAAGAGCCTCGATGACTTCATCTAGATTTGCAAAAGGGATATGCACCTTCCACTCAGGCTCATTTTCATTTCCTGCCAAAGATATACCAACGCTCGCTACGCTTGCACTATTTGCACCATATGGCTCATCAATCTTAGTTACAGATATGATACCTTTTTTTGTTCCGCTTAATTTTATTATTTTTGACATAAATAATCCTTTATTACTATTTTATAAGTCTAGCAATTTTACCCTGAAGTTTCAACCATACTCTATGCTCCATCAGCGGAAACCCCGCAAATGTTAAGCCGCTTTGGCTAATACTCTTTGTAACTCCGCTTCTTGCCGCCATAGTCGTAAAAGGCGCAATTGACAAGTGCCCTGCAGTAGCGCTCTGTCCACCCATAACAACACTTCTTCCCATTGTAGTTGAGCCTGAAATACCGGACTGCGCAACCAAAACTGAGTATTCGCCTATAATGCAGTTGTGTCCCACCTGAACAAGATTGTCGATTCTAACACCGTTCTTTATAAGAGTTGTTCCAAAAACTGCTCTATCTATTGTAGTTGAACTTCCAATTTCAACATCATCTTCTATAACAACATTTCCGTTTTGATATATCTTTTTATGCTCACCCATCTTGTTTGTCGCAAAACCGAACCCATCACTTCCTATAGTAGAGTTTGCGTGGATTATACAGTCATTTCCGACCTTGCAGTCTCTATATATGCTCACACTCGGATAGACTATGGTGTTATCGCCAATTTGAGCATTTGCACCTATATAAACATGCGCCATGATAGTGCAGTTCTCTCCAATTACAGCGCCTTTTGCAATCTCGGCTTTTGACGAGACAACACTCCCTTTGCCAATTTTTGGCTCCGCTAAAGTTTCATCCTCAATGGGAGGTGCAAAATATTTTGAGAGTGTAGCCATCTCCCAATAGGGATTTTCAACAACCATGGCAATAGAGCCTTTGGGTACAAACTCTTTAGTTGCTTTATCTACTATAATCGCACCGGCATTTGAGTTTTGTATCTCTTTTATATACTTTGAGTTTGCAACAAAAGATATCTCACTTTTAGTTGCATCCTTTAGAGTATTCATCTTTGTTATATTAAAACTCTCACCGCTATAATCACACTTTAAAATTTTTGCAATCTCTTTTAAATCCATACCTAACTCCTATTGATCTAGCTTTGCAATCCTAATCTGTAACCTTTTCCAATCCCTATGATTCATAAGCGGAAATCCGCTGTAAACTCCGCCGCTATCCGTAATACTCTTTGTAACTCCGCTTCTTGCAGTAAAAGTAGAAAACGGCGCAATACTTAGATGATCACTAAAAGCACTCTGACCGCTAACAACACAGTTGTGTCCAAGTTTTGTAGAGCCGCCTACTCCGGTTTGCGCAACAAATATTGAATTTTCCCCAATATCACAATTGTGCGCTATATGGATAAAGTTGTCTAGTTTCGTACCTCTTCTAATTATAGTAGAGTTAAAGATAGCTCTGTCGATTGCACAATTAGCACCAATCTCTACATCATCTTCTATTATAACATTTCCATTTTGATATATCTTTATATGCTTGCCCTCTTTCGTATGCGAAAACCCAAATCCATCAGCCCCTATTACGCTTCCTGCATGTATAATACAGCCGCTTCCTATCATGGTGTCCCTGTAGATAGTTACATTTGGATATATAAGCGTATTGTCTTTAATAACGACATTTGTACCTATATATGCACCTGCCATAATAGTCACATTTGAGCCTATAACCACACCGCTTTCAATTTTTGCCATAGCATCTATGTAGCACTCTTTGCCAATTACTGCCTCTGGGAGATTTGACTCAATGGGACTTTTATGAAATAGTTTTGTAGCCTCTGCCATGGAGATAGATACATCTTCGCTAACAATATATGAAGAGTCCTCAGGGAGATGCTCAATTAACGAGCTAGTAATTAAAAAAGCTTTTGCTTTGGAGGATTTCAACTCGCAAGAGTATTTTTTATGCAGAGCAAATGCAAGTTGTGATGGCAAGGAGAGGGAGAGCTCATTCATAGAGTCTATCTCCAAATCCTTACCTACAAAATCGAGTTTTAAATGCGCGGCAACATTACTAAAGAGCACTTAATCTATCTCTCTAGTGCTACGGCACCGCTTCTTACTATCTCTTTTGGATTATATTTATTAATTATTTTTAGAAAATTATCAACTCTCTTTGGCTCATCTGCAACCATAACTATAATAACATTCTCTGCTACATTAACAATCTTTCCGTTATATGCAGCGCAAAGAGTCGCTATATCCGTAATATCTTCAGATGCAGGAAATTTTATGAGTGCCATCTCTTTTTCAACCAAATCAGCATGTTCATAGACTCTCAAGACAGGTATTAGCTTATGAAGCTGTTTTGTAATCTGCTCTATAACTCTGATTGAGCCTGACGTAACTATAGTAAGTCTAGAGTATTTGCTATCTGGAATCGGAGCAACAGTTAGTGACGTGATGTTGTATCCGCGACCGGAAAAAAGATCAGTAATACGAGAGAGCACGCTCGCCTCATTTACCACAATAACAGAAATAACTCTTCTTTCACTCTTCTCCATTATTTCTTCTCCTTCTTCTCTAATAGCATCATATTAAAAAGTGAACCGCCAGATGGTACCATCGGCATAACGTTCTCAAGTCTCTCAACTACAACATCTATAAAAGCAACTATATTTTTCTCTAGCGCATCTTTGAGTGCTGCATCAAACTCATCTTTAGTCTCAACTCTATACCCTATTCCGCCAAAAGCCTCTGCAAGCTTTACAAAATCGGGCTGTACGCTTAAATCTGTCTCACTGTGTCTTTTTTCATAAAATAGAGATTGCCATTGACGAACCATCCCAAGATAATTATTGTTTAAAATAATATTAATAACCGGGAGTTTCTTCTCAACTGCCGTCATAAGCTCTTGGCAGTTCATGAGAATTGAGCCGTCTCCCGTAAAGTTTATGCTTACCTTATCCGGTGCTGCTGCTTTTACACCTATCGCTGCTGGAAAACCAAAGCCCATAGTACCTAGCCCACCGGAGCTTATAAACTGTCTTGGACGGCTAAATGGATAGAATTGAGCAGCCCACATCTGATGTTGTCCGACATCCGTAGATATGTTTGCATCATCTCCTAAAAGCTTACCGACTCTCTCTATAACCCATTGAGGTTTTATTCTTTTAGTGTCCTCATGATATGTCAGAGGGTGAAGCGTATCAAAATTGTTTATAGTTTTTCTCCATGATGCATATTTAACAGGGTTAATATTTGATGAGAGCTTTAACATCTCTTGGACAACATTCTTAACATCCCCGACTATCGGATAGTCTGCATTTACAAGCTTAGAGATGCTTGCAGGGTCTATATCAACATGTATGACTTTTGCATTTTTAGCAAACTCAGATATCTTTCCTGTTACACGATCATCAAATCTAGCACCCAAACCTATAACTAAGTCTGTCTCACTCATAGCCATATTAGCGGCATAACTCCCATGCATGCCAAGCATAGATATCAAATACTCATCATCATGACTAAGTGTTCCTCTTGCCATAAAGGTCTCAACAGCAGGAATTCCTGTTGCATGAACTAGCTCTCTTACATCATAAGCGGCATTTGAATTTATAATACCGCCACCCAAATAAAAGAGTGGTCTTTTTGCTTTTGAGATAGCCTCCATCGCTTTTTTAATCTGGCGCGGGTTACCTTTTGTATGCGGCTTATAGGTCTCTAAACCGAGTTCAATCGAGTAGTCAAAGTTTGCTATTTGAGCAGTTACATCTTTTGGAATATCAACATGAACAGGACCCGGTCTGCCGCTTGAAGCTATATAAAAAGCCTCTTTAAGTATGCGTGGAAGTTCTGCTGCATCAGTAACTAAATAGTTATGTTTTGTACAAGAACGGCTAATTCCAACCGCATCAATCTCTTGAAAAGCGTCCGTACCTATTAAGCTCATAGGAACCTGCCCGCTTATAACTACTAACGGAATAGAGTCCATATAGGCATCTGCTAATCCTGTTACGGCATTTGTAAAACCAGGACCGCTTGTAATCATTGCAACTCCGACTTTTCCGCTAACTTTTGCGTAACCCTCTGCTGCATGAACGGCTGCTTGCTCATGTCTAGTCAATATATGTTTAAATTTATCTTGCTTATAAATCTCATCGTAGACATTCATAATTGCTCCGCCGGGGTAGCCAAAAACTGTCTCTACTCCCTCTGCAATTAAGGCTTCAATAACCATCTGAGCGCCACTTATCTGCATGAAAAGTCTCCTATATTAAAAAATTCGCCAATTATATATAAAGTGAGCTATATTCGAGTTTAAATCTGTAATATAAAAAAATTAGACAGTTTATCTATCTTTAAAAAGCCAGGAGAAATATCAATAAAGCAAACCTAATAAAAAGCAAAGACAAAGGCATTATAAAGAGTTTATAAGATAAATCTTAAAATTATGCTATTATACTTTAATAGACTCTAGCGTAAAAAAGGATACATCATGAGAATATCAAAAACAATAGTTCCGTTTTTAGCTTTGCTTCTAGCAACCTCACAATATGCGATTGAGAATGTAAAATTAAAAGGGGAAGTTAAATATTGGTATCAGACTACAGCTAAAGAAAATACCCCAAATAATGATTTGTTTCAGCAAAACAGCAGTGTCGGTACTGCTGCTATGGAACTAGGGGTAAGTGCAGATTTATATGATGGTTTAAAGGGTAAGGCTAGTGTTATGGCACTTGATACTCTTGGACTAGAGAAGAGTTTTGTAAAAGATATCTCAACGGCAGGTGCAGGTTGGGAGAGTGATAATGGCTACTATAGAACTCAGATCTGGATTAGTGAAGTCAATCTTGACTACACAATCTCAAATACATCTATTGTTCTAGGTCGTCAAGCACTCAACACTCCACTACTCTTTACAGAGAGATGGAATGCATCTTACAATACTTTTGATGCAGCCTTATTAATAAATAGCGACATTCCATACACAACTCTTGTAGCAGCCTATGTACATCAACATAACGGTGGTTCAAGTGCCGGAAACGCAACTAATACTAATTTTCCAAGTACTACAATGCATAACGGAGAATTTTACGGTTTTGGCAGCTCTTATGACGGTACTACGGTAACAGATGGCAAAAAAGGAGCTTATGCATTTGGTGCATTAATTAAACCTATAGATGAGCTTGGGGTTAATCTATGGTACTACAATGTAAACTCAAATCTAACAGCTTACTGGGCAGACGTAGAGTATAAGATGTCAGGTCTTTTTATGGGTATACAAAACAGCGGCATAGACGTTGCAACTGCGGGTGTTGACGATTCGATGATTACAGCGGCAAAACTAGGCTATACAGTTGAGAAGTTCAGCACAGACGTCTCTTTTTCAACAACTGCAACAGGTAACACAGGAACCGTAGCAATTGCCAATGTTGCAACCGGTGATAAATCAAAAGTATATACACAATCTGTTTTTCAAGATGGTGCGTTTGTAGGTGCTAGAGATACAGATACTATAAGAGTTGCGGCGAGCTACCAGTTTGACCTATTAAAACTTGCTGCTTCTCTGCAAAACGCAGATCAGTCTTCACAAGAAGGAACTGAGTTTGACCTAATTGCAAGTGCAAAAATCGGTCAATATGTAAACTTAACAGGAATCTATATTCATCAAGATATGGATGTTAAGACAGGAGCAGACTACAAAAACGACGCTGTTCGTTTAATTGCTTCATTGAAGTTTTAAATATATATACTACTCCCTAAAGGGAGTAGTAGGTAACTAAATAGGCACCTTTTAGAACAAGATACCTTTATCCGGATGATTTCCTTCACCCATGATTATAGCTTTATCATCGCTAGAAGTTTGAGTTGCACTCAAAGCTGTTGCTACACCTAGCATCAAAAGCATAATTGATATAACTTTTTTCACTATAAAGCTCCTTTTAGAAAATTTATTTATATTTTCACTCTTTATTTAATAAGAATAAAAATATAAATGTTACTAAATAATAACAAAATAGCATTAATATAGTAGTTGATTCTTTTATAAATATAAAAAGTAATATATATCTGTTCAAATAGTAACAGTATTATAAGATATTATTAACTATCATTGATGGTCGCCAGCTCTCAATCGAGCCTTGTTTTTGAGATTTTATATTTAATTTACTATTTAAAAACTTCACTTTAAATGCTTCAAAATAGTTCTCAATCTGCTCTGTTAGCCCAAAATAAAGTATATAGTTCTTTATCCCTATCTCGATATTTCTTTGTTCTATATTCTCTTTAAGAGCTTCATGTAGCTGTTTAATATATATTTTTGAAAATATATTTGCAATCTCAACATTTTTAGATTTTACATTCATATAGTTTGCTAAAACTTTTTTTGCTGAATTAACATCCAAATTCTCTGCATACTTATCTGCTTTTTGAAGATTACTCTCCCATAATGATTGAAGCTTTTTCCCCTCTTGACTCTCTTTTAAGATGCAAAACTCATCCATAATATTGTATGCAAGAGAACTGTTTTCATCTTTTACTGCACTAAAGAATCTCTGCTTAGCTTCTATCTCCGCTATTGCTTCTCTTGCCTCATTTTTAAAATCTTCAAAATCAAGCAATACACGAAAAATTTTAAGCGCTGCATTTAAGTCTTGATTGCCCATCATTAGCTCTGCTTTCATATAAAGATTATCTGAGTAGTTTATTAAGGCTTTATACTCCGGACACTCCCTTAAAGATGGGTTTTGTTTAAGAATATCAAAAGCTAATTTAAACTTTCTGCTAGCAATAGCATCTTTAAATCTTTTATGAGTATTAAGATTTAGCATAAATTCTTGAATTAACGCTGTTTTTTCACTAACTCCTCTGTATGGTGCGAGTATCTCATTGGCTTTACTGCTTAATTTTTTATCAAGCATATACTTCTTAGCAAGTTCAAAATCCTTCTTCCACTCTTCCTCCATTGACCTATAGACTCTCGTCTGCTTATATAACGGGTACAACTGCGCAAGAGCATAAGCAAGAGCAAATTTTCTAGATTTAATAAAGGCTAAAAATTTATCATACTCGGCATACTCCAAAATTAATTTTTGCATCTTCTGATTTTTAGATGCTATTACGGTGAAATCATCAAAAAGCCTAACTGCTTTCTCTTTTTCGCTATTTTGTAGAAGTAGCTTTGCTCTCTGCACTGTTTTTTCCCATAAGTTCTCAAAAATTCTATATGTTTTAGTGTATTTTAAAAGAGGGTTCTCTCTTATATAGCTTGCTAGAGGAGCGTAGTTTTTCTCTTCTACTGCTTTATCTAAACTCTCCTCTTTATAAAATATATTATAAAAAAGAAGCTCTCCTCCATCAGTGCAAATAATAAGAGAATTTTTTAACTCATCAAAGCTCAAAGAGGTTATAGCAGCGCTTAATTTTATATATTTTTTTGAAATCTGTTCATAATTAAAGAGATCGTAAACAAGAATATAACCAAGTTTTGTGCCCAAGAAAAGAAATCTACCGTTGTTGGCAACAACAACAGATGTTGCCTCATCATGTATGCCTTTTAATCTTGCTATGACTTTAGAACTATTAATATCCCAAACTATAGCACTGTTTTTCTTATCGAGGCTAAAGAGTCTATGGTTGTCTAAAAACTCTACTTTTAAAACAGGGGCCGAGTGGGCTTTTAATTTATCTTTGGGAGCCATTATGGCTAAATTATATAGAGAGATATTTTTATCATAACTTGAAGTTGCAACATATTTAGCGTCTTTACTAAAGGCTATATCTGTAACAAAATCTTTATGTGGCGGAAGAGTAAAGGAGAGCTGGGCACTTTTAATATCTACTACGTATGTCATACCGTCATCACCGCATGAGAACATATATCTATCTTTTGGATCAATTGCCACGCATGAGACTTCACCTTGATGTCTATCAACCTTGGCAATAACTCTATTTGCTTTTTTGTCATAAAGCTTTGAGCATTTATACTCTTTGTCTATCAGCGCAAAAAAATTACCTTCAGAACTAAACGAGACTAGCTTGGAGCTATGCCTCTCATGATAAATGTTGATTTTTTGCTCATCCAAAACGTCAAGAGTATCAATATCTAAGTATCTTAGAGTCATGTTAGAGTCAACTGCTAAAAGTGTTTTAGTACCTAAAATCTGAGTATATATGATTGTTTGACTAAAACTACTCTCTTTTGTCGGCTTCATTTCTCTCTCTAGTTCCTTATATAATTTTCTTCTTTTAGGACTCTATATATCGTATCTTGATGCTCTTCACTTTTTGTCTCTACATGTACCGTTACGTTTGCATCGCCGTAATCAAGTGTAATGGAGGTTCTATCATAAGCTATATGGACAATATTTGCATTAAGCTCTTGAAGTATCTGGGTAAAGCGCATTAAGGAACCCGGTTTATCAACCAAAGTGACGGTTAGCTTCATCTTTCTACCGGATTTTAATAAACCCTTCTCTATAATAACCGAGAGAAGCGTTACGTCCATATTTCCGCCACTTAAGACAATTGCCACTTTTTTATTTTTTAGGTGAGAGAGCTTATCATGCAGGAGTGCTGCTACACCTACAGCTCCGGCACCTTCGACTACAAGTTTTTGACCCTCAAGCAAGAATAGTATCGCACTTGCTATCTCCTCATCATCTACACTTATAAACCTATCTACGCTCTCAAGCATGTACTCAAGAGTTACCAAGGAGGTGTCTCTTACTGCTATTCCATCTGCAATAGTCCTTACTTCTAGACTGTCGATTGCTTTTTTATGATCAAATGAGTTTTTAAGTGCCGGCGCGCCTTTTGCACTTACCCCGATAACCTCTATTTTAGGATTTGCACTTTTGATGGCACATGCCATTCCGGATATGAGTCCACCACCCCCTACAGGAATAACAACTGCATCCAAATCTTGACACTTATCCAAAATATCTAATGCTAAAGTGCCTTGACCTGCAATAACTTCCTCATCAACAAAAGGGTGTATAAATGTCATGGAGTTTCTCTGAGCATACTCTATCGCATAAGCATACGCTTCATCATAATTTGTTCCATGCAAAATAACCTCTGCTCCATAACTCCTTACACCGTTTATCTTTGTAAGTGGTGTGGACTCCGGCATTACTATAACAGCTTTTATGCTAAATTTTGAAGCTGAGAGTGCGACTCCTTGAGCATGATTTCCGGCACTTGCTGCTATAACTCCACACACCTTTTGCTCATCGCTAAGAGTTGCTATTTTATTATATGCACCTCTTATTTTAAATGCACCGGTTACTTGAAGATTCTCTTTTTTTAGATAAACATGACACCCTGACTTTTCACTAAGATGTGGAGCGTATGAAAAAGGTGTATCAACTACTACATCTTTAATGCGCTCCCTAGCTTTATAAATCTTTTTTACATCAAACAACTATAACTCCTCATGCAAGTTTCTATGTTCTACCATCGTACACATATTTTGTGCAACAATCATACCGGCATCTTTAGCACGAGCGGCAGCTTTGTTATTAACTATCCCTTTTTGAGCCCAGAAAACCTTTATATCCCCTCTCTCTATACATATCTCTGCAACATTATCAAGCTCTTTTGCTTTTCTAAATATATCTACCATGTCGATTTCAAAAGGAACATCCAAAAGCGAACGGTAAACTTTTTCACCAAGAATTGTCTCCTCTTTCGGGTAGATTGGAACAATCTTAAAACCTTGCTTTTGAAGATATTTTGCAACACTATGGCTTGCTTTGCTCTCATCAGGAGAGAGACCTATAACAGCTATTGTTTTAGTTATATTAAAAATTTTTCTTATCTCTTTTCTATTTGAATTAATTGTCGGAAACTCACATTCCATAATCTTGTCCTTTATATCTATTAAATTTGGTAATTATATCCAAAGTTTTTCTTGCCCTATGCGGTAGAGCGCAAAATCGTACTTTAGCGGATCTTCTGCATCAAACTCTTTTAACTTGCTTGTTAGCTCAATTGCAGCTTGAAGGTCATAGCTTTTTCTACTTAAGAGTTCCATTTTTTTAGAGACATTAAAAGTGTGGGTATCAAGCGGGATTATAAGGTCGCATTTGTCAACTCCACTCCACAATCCCATGTCAATATTATCCGCTCTTACCATCCATCTGAGGTACATCATCCACCTCTTTAGTGCCCCTGCTCCCTTTGTTTTTGTAGTAATTTGGGAGATTAAGAAGTTATAACCCATGCTCTCATGCGGATATATATCCTTAAAAGTTTTTATAAGCGCGTTTATGCCATCAACTGTATTTCTGCTTCTCTCATATCCACTTTTAAAAACCTCTTCAAGAGTACTTCTCTCATTTAGACGTTTTAAAGCGATAAAGAGAGCTACTACATCCTCGGACTTTTGAAATCTATAGTAGTGGTTTTTGAGTCCCTCTCTTATCTCATCGTCACTTTTGCTAAGAAGCGAAAAATCGAGTGAGTTTAAAAACTTTACTATCTGCTTTACATTTCCATATGCAAATAGCGCGCATATAAGTGATATGGTAGGGTCTTTATACCGGTGTGCAACCATTATCGGGTCAAGCCGCTCAAGACATACTTCGCCCTCGCAATTGCGCTTGGCGACTTCTAAATCGAGCTTTTCTTTAATGGAGATGATAGAGTTTTTTTCTTTCACTTGAACCTGCTATGTTTAACTGTTTTCTGTACTTGGCAATAGTGCGTCTTACCATCTGGACTTTGAATTTATCTTGGATTAGTTCTAGTAGTTTCATATCGCTTAGGGGTTTTGCGTGGTTTTCCTGCTTTACTAAACTTACCACAAACTCTTTTATTGCCGCGTTTGAGACATCTTCATCTATGGCAGTAGTAAAAAACTCTTTCATAGCAAAAACACCTCTGTTACATGCTATATACTTGTTTGCAATGGCTCTAGATATGGTAGATGGATTGTGCCCAAACTCATCGGCTAGAGTCTTTAGAGTAAGCGGCATAATTGCGCCTCCTGTAAAAAACTCATACTGGTACTCAACTATCATTAGTCCAACTTTATAGAGCGTTGCTTTTCTCATCTCAAGCGCATCGACAAGACTTTTTGCCTCTTTGATCTTTTGAGAGATAAAGTCGTGCTCAACTCCATAGTTTGTATCTATATGAATTGTTGGATAGTAGGCATCATTTAGTTTTACCTCTATCTGCTCATCTTCATTAAAAAATATCATTAAATCAGGGACTATCTGTGAGGACTCCTCTTGATACTCTATTGCAGGAGGATTTTTAAAAGTTCCAAGTACGCGCATTACTTCGGCAAAATTTTTCTCCTTTGAGTAGGCATAAATATTTTGTAAATCCTCTATAACCTTTACTGCCAAAGAGTAAGCCTCATCGCTTACATCAGAGCTGTCTAACTGAAACAAAAAAGATTCCGAGAGATTCTTTGCCCCGATGCCAACAGGCTCTACATGTGCAAAACGAAAACGAATTTTTTCAAATTCCGTCATATCAATATTATTTTTTTGGCAAAACTCTTCGCTATTACCCTCATAATAGCCGTTCTCATCAAGGTTTGCAACAACAAAAGATGCAATTTTTTGGGAGATGGGTGTAGGGAAGAGAGGAGCTTCTAGTTGCTCATCTAAAATATCAAAAAGTGAGCGGTTTTGAATAGTCAAAGCCTCTATCTGCTCAGTTCTAGAGTTACTTATAGAGGAGTTTATTATTTTTTTTGGGATTCTCTTCTCAAACTCCTCCTCATATCCGCTAGAAACCTCTACAACAGGGTTTGACTCGACAAACGGCGACATTGCCTCGCCTAGTTCACTTAAGCTTGAGTGCAAAATCGGAAGCCAATTACGAAGTGTATTAGAGAGTTTATGCTTGTTCTCAACACTCTGTGTCTGTCTTAGTACCGCCATCTTTATAAGCCTCTAGAGCTTAAACTCTTCGCCCAAGTAGTGTCTTCGCACATCTGCATTCTGACCTATCTCATCACTTGTTCCACTTGCAAGAAGCGAACCTGATTTAATAACATAAGCTCTATCGCAAACATCTAAAGTCTCTCTTACGTTATGGTCCGTAATAAGCACCCCTATTCCATAAGATGCAAGTTGCTTAATTACCGTCTGTATATCCATAACAGCTATGGGGTCAACACCTGCAAAAGGCTCATCAAGAAGAAGAAACTTAGGCTCATTTACCAAGGCACGAGCTATCTCGACACGTCGTCTCTCTCCTCCACTTAAACTTATACCTTTTCGATAACGAATCGGTTCAATGTTAAACATATCAAGAAGCTCAAGTATCCGCTTCTCTTGAGCCTCTTTATCTTTTATCTTTACCTCTGCGGCAATTAAAAGATTATCTTCAACACTTAAATCTTTAAATATAGAAGCCTCTTGCGGAAGATAACCTATTCCCTTAAGTGCTCTTTCATGAAGGGGCATTCCAGAGAGATTCTCATCATCAAAAAAAACCTCACCGCCGCTTGACTCAACAAGTCCGCAAATCATATAAAATGTAGTTGTCTTGCCTGCTCCGTTTGGTCCTAGCAGCCCTACAATTTCACCACTTTTAACCTCAAGGCTGATCCCTTTTACTATCTCTAAATCTTTTATTTTTTTCTTAAGTTCTACTACTTTTAATGTATGCATAGTGTGTACTCTCTTTTGTCATCAGAAATTTTTTTTATATCTAGTGTCATATTTTTTATCTCCGCCGAGTTTAAAATCTCAACTAATTTATCATCGCCCCACTCAACAAAATGAAGTCCTTCTCTCTCAAGCTCTTCTAGCATCCCCAAAGAGATAAAATGATCTACTCCATGGTTGTACATATCATAGTGAAAAATCTTATTACCATAGCAGTGCTGAAGAGAAAAAGTCGGTGACGTTACTTCCTCATCTATCTGCAGATACTTAACTACTCTCTTTACAAAAGTCGTTTTTCCAGCCGCCAAATCTCCACGTAAAATAACTACGCCGCTACTGAAATTTGAAATAAGACCCATAACAACTATATCAAGTTCTTTTAAAGAAAGTAGATATTTTCTCATAATTTATTTGATATTTCAATAATTTGTTTGAGTTTTTCTTTGGCTTTTGATGACTCTATTGCTTCTCTTGCCATCTCCAAACCATCTTGAATATCACGAGCCAAGCCATCAACAACAAGAGCCGAAGCCGAATTTATCAATACTATATCTCTTTGCGCATCTGTTGCTTTTGAGTTTAAGATATTATGCAAAATATATGCATTATCTTTTGAATCTCCACCGACTATTGCCTCTATGGGAGCTCTTTTTATGCCATACTCCTGCGGGTCGATTATGAACTCTTTGACTACACCGTTTTTGAAACTGCATGCATAAGTAATATCACTTATACTTATCTCATCCATTCCTTCTGCCGAGCTTACTACCATACTTGAAGTTGCACTGTTTATACGCAGAGCTTCAACTATTTTTACAACAAAAGATTTGTCAAAAACACCAAGAAGAGACTTTTTTGCCCCTGCCGGATTTGTAAGAGGTCCTAAAATATTAAAAATTGTCTTATCCGGTATCTTTTTTCTTATGGGCATAATAAACTTCATAGCAGGATGATGATTCCCGGCAAACATAAAAGTAAAACCACTCTCCTCAAGAAGTTTGGCACTCTGGTTTATATCCAAGTCAAGCCTTACCCCAAGCTTCTCAAACATATCTGCGCTTCCGGACTTTGAAGTTACCGAGCGACTTCCATGTTTTGCCACGATGCTTCCACATGAGGCAGCTATAATTGAGACTGTTGAAGAGATATTAAAACTCCCTATCTTATCTCCACCTGTTCCTACAATATCTATTACTTTTGAGCGTAAACTCTCATCTATCGGAAGCTCAAGAGCAAAAGAGCGCATAACTTCTGCAGCAGCAGCAATTGTTTTAGCATCCATATTTTCATCAAGCTTTACCCCTAAGAGAAACTCTCTCATCTGCTCATCACTCATCTCATGCTTAAAAAGCAGAGTAAATAGTTTTACTGCCTCCTCATAACTCATACTATCTCCTTAACATACTCATCTTGCAAACTTTTTGGCGTTGACTTTGTTTGAGGAATAAGTAGTACTTTATACTTTTTGACAGAGTTAAGATAGTTTATCGTTATAATATCTCCTATCGCAACAGTTTTACTAGCTTTTGCCACCTTATCGTTTATCAATACTACACCATTCTCTATCATGTCTTGTGATACAGAGCGTCTTTTTGTAATATTTACCGAATTTAAAAATTTGTCTATTCTCATAAAAACACCGTCTATATATTTTTTTTATATTGTAGAGAAATAAAACTGAAATAGATGTAAGAGTTGGAACATTTTTTGCATTACTCTCCTCTTATCTACAATAAAGTTGCAAATCTACTTTTTTCTTCTGTATAATGTGCTCATGCAAATAGATAAAATAAAAATAATAAAAAAAGCTATTATGCTTATCTCCGCTATTATCATAATACTTCTTCTAGTCTTAGGAGTATTGAGTTCAGATTTTACTAAACTCAAAAAATATGATATTGCAGGAAAGTCACCAAGAGAGACTATCTTGAGTCAACTGATGCCTTCAAGCATAAATAACGGTATGAAAGTTTCTGTTACGGGAGAAGGCAGCGCAAATTTAGGCGACTTTGTTTTTAATATCTCGGAGAATAAAAAACTTATTGCAAATATATCCATAAAATATAAACCGACTAAAAAAAAGAACTCTTGGTTTAGTAGCAGTAATGAGATGCAAAGAGAGATACTAGAAAAAGGGGTTATCCTAAGAGATGCTACCATAGACACCATGCTTGGATACACAAAAGCAAGCGCAAATAACGACACAATGAGAAGAAAATTAAAAGAGACTCTAAATAAAAACCTAATCAACTCTGAGGTTGAAGAGGTCTATTTTAATGAGTTTATAATTCAGTAGATTAAAATTGCGGCTGTAAAAACGGTACAACTTGCTTTTTACGGCTCAACACTCCATCTAGCCAAGCTTGGCTGTTTTGAAGTTTTGTATTAAGTGCTTTTTCAACTCTGCTTGCGTCATCGCTAACTACTAAAAGTTGAGATCCCTCTTTCATAATATCAGTCAAAAGAATTATAACGGTGTGAAGTTTATTCTCCTGCTTCATAAGTTTCATATCTAAGAGCAGTTCATTTATTCTACTCTTTAGCACAGAGATATCAACCATTTCAAGTTGACCTATTCCCACTTTTATGCCGTTCATATCAAACTCTTTATAATCTCTTGTATTTAAATCTCTAGCACTTGCACCAATAACTGCAGATTTTGCTATAAACATCTCCATAGCAAGCGCCTTATAGTCACTAATACCGCAAATCTCTGAGAGCTCTTTTACCGCTTTTGTATCAATTTTTGTACATGTCGGCGATTTAAAAATAACGGTATCACTTAGTATTGCACACATCATCATACCGGCTATATCTTTTGGAATCTCTACTTTATGATAATCATACATCTCTTTAATTACCGTATTTGAGCACCCTATTGGACGTATCCAGCACTCAAGCGGAGTATCTGTTGTAATATCTCCTAGCTTGTGATGATCGACTATGCCAAGTATCGTCGCCTCTTTTATATCTTCCGGAGCTTGTGCAAGGTCTGAGAAGTCAACTATGTAAACACTCTCGCCCGCATAAGATGTTTTTAGTTCCGGAGTCTCTGCTTTAAACTTCTCTAATATAAACTTCGTCTCCGCTGAGATTTTGCCTTGGCGCGTGGGGATACAATTTTCACCCAATTTATTTTTTAAGTACGCAAGGGATATTGCTCCGACAATGGAGTCTGAATCGGGATTTTTATGTCCAAAAATATATGTTGACATCTATATAGCCTTTAGAAAAATTTTTGTAATTATACTAAAAAAATTTGATCTTAAAATATATAGACTTATATTATTGCAATAATGATATAATATCTATATGAATGAGTTTATAAACAGTAGCGGTGCAGATATATTTTTCTACCATGGTTTAGTTCTCCTTGGTACGCTTTTAATAGTCTTTGTGCTGGTTCATATGTTATACAATAGACGCTCACCAAATAGTATCACAGCTTGGCTTTTATCTATTATTTTAATCCCTTATCTCTCGATATTTTTATACTTCATAATAGGCTCAAGAAAGCGAAATATGAGATATAAAAAAGAGAACATGGTTTTAAAGGATAAAACAACGAATAACAATATACAAAACGATATTGACAAGATGCTTAGAAACTTTGGCATTGCAGATGCTACAGGAAATAGTGAATTTAAACTCTATTTTGACGCAACGCAAGCTTATTATAAACTTTTATCAAATATTCAAAACGCAAAAAAGTCAATCTTTATAAGCATCTATATTTTTAAATATGATAAAGTCGGTAAGGAGATTTTAAATGCTCTTATAAAAAAAGCTCAAGAGGGCTTAGATGTTAAAGTTCTTATTGATTCTTTAGGCTCTTTTCCTCTTTATCTTCTTAAATACAGACTAAATGAGCTCAAAAACAGCGGCGCTAATGTTGAATTTTTTATGCCTGTATTTAGAATGCCCTTTAGAAACTACATAAACCTTAGAAATCACAGAAAAATCTATATATTTGACAATGAAAAAGTTTTAAGCGGCGGAGGAAATCTATCAAAAGAGTATTTAGGCACAAAAGATGACAAAAATAGATGGCAAGATATTATGTTTTTCGTCCAAGGAGCCTCAGTCGAACGCTATTTTGAGATATTTGCTTCAGACTGGTTATATGCTTCAAAGGAGAGGTTAGAGTATATAAAAGAGGATATAAAGAGTGATGGCGACATATATCTACAGGTTGTTGCTTCCGGTCCGGATATGGATAGAGATGTTTTTTATGAAGTTCTCCTATCTATAATATATGGTGCAAAAGAGAAAATCTACATTATCACTCCATACTATATCCCCAACGAAGCTCTAACTCAAGCGCTTATTATCGCTCATCATAAGGGTGTAGAGATAAACCTCATCACACCAAGAGAGACAAACCATGCTATAGTAAATCTTGTTAGAAGCTCTTACATGAGAGAACTTGAGGAGGCCGGAATTAGGATTTTTTTAAATGAAGGCGCAATGCTTCATGCAAAGGCTATAATTATTGACGATAAAAGCGTAATTTTAGGAAGTGTTAATTTTGACAACAGAAGCCTTTTTCTAAACTATGAAATAGCAACTTTTATATATTCTCAAAAAGTTATAAATGAGGTAGAGGAGTGGGCACAGAAGCTTATCCTAAACTCATCGTTTGGAACAACAAGCGTCTCAAAACCAAGAAGAGTCTTTGAAAATCTTCTACGCATACTTGCACCACAACTCTAAAGGAGGAGTTTTATGTTTATCCCAAATAGCATTATAAAATCTTTAAAACACCAAGAAGAGCCCTTAAAGGGAGAGTTCAGCCTGCTTTGCTGGAATGTTGCTAAACTTACGCTAAAGAGCTCATACAAAGAGTTTTTAGACTCCATGATACAAAACCACGATTTCGACCTACTGTTACTTCAAGAGGTTAAAAAAAGTCTCTCTAGTGAGCTTGGAATTCATGACTACTCTTATATACTCTCCCCAAATATTCAAACAAAAAAGCATATGTTTGGGGTTATGAGTGCTTTTAAGTCCTCATGTGAAGATGAGCTCTGCTTACTTAGTAAAAAACGCGAATTAAAATACGCAACACATAAGGTCTCCCTAATTACACACCATAAAATATCAGAAGACAAAACACTTCTTGTCGTAAACCTACACGCTATTAATTTTGTACATAACAGAGACTTTAAAAATGAGTTAGACCATCTCTATGTCTCTATCCGCAACCATAGAGGGGCCATGATAGTAGCAGGTGATTTTAATACTTGGAATCTAAAAAGGAGTCATCTTCTAAAGGAGTTTACAGAGAACTTATCTCTTAAAAAAGTTGAGTTTAGCGATGAGAAACATCTTAAGAAAATTTTTACAAACTCCATAGATCATATCTTTTACAGAGAGTTAAATGTTACCTACTCTGAAGTAATAGATAGCAAAAAAATCTCCGACCATAACCCTATAATTGCAAAATTCTCTACGCTTTAAACTCTACAACCTCTTCAAACGGCAATCTGAGTTGCGATGACTGCGCATTTACTCTATAGCCAAAAGGGAGTATTAGAGATAGTTGATATTTACTAACATCAAGCTCTAGAACTCTCTCTACATCATCTTTATCAAACCCCTCAATCGGGCAACTGTCAATACCTAGCGTTGCCGCACACGTCATCATATTTGCCGCGGCTATATATGTTTGTCTAGCTGTCCAGCAGAGTATATTTTCATCACTACTTAGAGTTTTGCTCAAGTGCGTGCTATACTTATTCGTATAAAAATCAAGCTGCTCTTTACTCATCTCTCTTCTTGAGAATCTCTTCTCTACAACCCCGCTCTCAGGTCTTACGCTCTCTATAGCAGCAAGTATCACTACAAGATGCGAACATGACGTAATTTGAGGCTGATTCCAGCAGTGTGGTCTGATTTTAGACTTTAGCTCCTCATTTGTAATAACCAGAAACTTCCACGGTTCCATGCCAAAAGATGATGGAGATTTACGCCCAGCTTCAAGTATCTCTCTTATCTCTTTATCAGATATTTTCCTATTTTCATCAAAAAGTTTGCAAGCGTGCCTGAAATCCATAGCCTCATTAAATGTTTTTTGCATATTTAATCCTCTAAAGTTTTATAAAATATTATATACTTTTAAACCTAATGAAGAAGAAGTAATATGCTATGTTATTGTGATAGTAATAAAAAGTTTACCAACTGTTGTGAAAGATTTTTAAAAAGCCTCTTTAAACCCTCTACTCCAGAAGAGCTTATGCGTAGCAGATATAGTGCCTATGTTCTGGGAGATGGTGAATATATCGTAAAAAGCACAGTTAAAGAGAACCGTTTTGAGGATGATATAGCCTTAATAAAAGAGTACTCAAAAAGCGTAGAGTGGCTTGGACTTGAGGTTTTGTATGCAAAAGAGAGCATAGTCGAGTTTAAGGCCTATTACAGAGATAAAGATGGTATAAAGGTTCAACATGAGAGAAGCAGTTTTGTTTTTGAGAATGAGATGTGGCTCTACAAAGAGGGAGAACTTTTTGACTCTAAGATAGAGCGAAACAGACTCTGCCCATGCAAAAGCGGTAAAAAATATAAAAAATGCTGCGCTTAGATTTTAGGGCATTAATCAGTGCATTAGATAAAACTTGCTATTATAAGCTTAACTAAATACGTTATGGATGGAATTTTTTGACTCAACAAAATTTTAAAAAATATTTTATTCTCTATTTCATAGGGTTTGGAATTACGATATCAATATTTGGAGCATTTATAAGCTATATATTTCAGATGCAAAATATACAAAAGCATATGGATTTAAAGGCAAAAGAGATATTTTATATTAAGATAGAGACTGTATTAAAACCGACAATTAAAAATATGGATGACATAGTAAAGTCTTTTACAAGCAACAGCACTATTAGAGAGTTTCTTATAACAAACTCTCTAGAGAAGCAAGCAGAAGTTGAAAATATACTATTAGCTGTTACAGGTGTTGAGAACAAAATAATGCAATCTCGGATTCTTGATAAAAGCGGAAAAGAGATCATAAGAGTTGATAGACTAAGTAAAAACAACCAACCATTTATAGTAGAAAAAGAGAGGCTTCAAGATAAAAGTCAAAGAACTTATTTTCAAGAGCTCTCCAAGATGAGCAGCGAGACCATATGGCACTCAAAGCTTGACCTAAATATAGAGAACAACAGGGTTGAGATACCATACAGACCGACTATAAGAATTGCAATGCCGATACTGCAAAACGGTGAGTTTTTAGGAGTTGTAATCATTAATCTCCTAACAAAAGAGCTCTTTGATGCAATCGGTATCTCTACAAGTTTTGAGCACTTTATAATAGACAAAGATAATAACTTTATTATGCACCCTGACAAAAAGTACTCTTTTAACAAATATAAAGGCATAGATAGAAAGCTAGAGGAAGATTTTGCTGATGGGCTGAGTGCAAATGGTATATATACATATAGCATTGATAATATTTTACAAAATGAGGATGAAGCACTCTTTATCCTCAAATCAAACGACACCTATCAAGAAAACCTTATAGATGAAAGTATAAACACAGGGATAACAGTCTTCTTTCTAACTGTACTATTAAGTTTTACCATGGCATTTTTTGCATCAAAAGTACCGACAAGACTACAACTCTCTCTACTTGAAGCGCACCGTAAGCTTAAAGAGTTTACATCTATTATGGACTGTTTTATTATTACCGCTACAACAAAACCAGATGGTACAATCTTAAAGATTAGCAACGCCTTCATAAGATCTAGCGGATATACTAGAGAAGAGTTAATCGGAAAAAAAATGAATATTATAAAAAATCCAGATAGAGACAAGTTAATCATAAAAAATTTATGGGATACTATTTTAAGTAAAAAGACATGGATAGGCGAAATCGAAAACAGAAAAAAAGATGGAACTACCTATTGGCTTGAACAGCATATTATACCGACTATAAACGAGAACGGCACTATTGACTCTTTTGTCTCTATAGGTATAGATATAACAGCAAAAAAAGAGCTTGAGAAGCTTGCAACAACTGATAAACTAACCGGCATTTATAACAGAAGAAGAGTTGATGAATTTTTACAAACAGAGATAGAGATTGCAAAAAGACACTCGCAAGAGCTATCTATTATTTTAATAGATATAGACCATTTTAAATCAGTAAACGATACCTACGGGCACCAGAGAGGCGACATGGTTCTTAGAAAAACAACAGAGATAATCTCTAAAAATTTAAGAAAGTCAGATATATTTGGAAGATGGGGAGGTGAAGAGTTTTTAATTATCTGCCCGCAAACAAATAGAGATGAGGCGTTTATATTGGCTCAAAAGTTAAGAGATGCAATACAGGGCTATAAATTTGAAGTTGTGGGGGAGAAGACAATAAGCTTAGGCATTTCCCAGCTTCAAGAGGGCGACACTGAAAAAACATTGATTCAAAGAGCCGATAATGCACTATATAGTGCAAAAAATAGCGGAAGAAACAGAGCCGTTATTTTTGAATAAAAAACTATTTTATTTTTGAGATTGGAAAATTTATGGAAAATATATTAAACAGTAGCTACCTTCAAGGTAATTTGGGATTTATAGCATTAGTATTATTTACTATTTTTGCTTCAATTGTCGGTTACTATTTATCTAAAAGATATTTGGTAAAAATAATTCATAAACTAATTATCAGAACAAAATCACAATGGGATGATTTTATAATAGAATCAGGCTTTTTTGAGCAGTTTGCATATATTATTCCACCACTAATCATTCTATATCTCTCTCGATTCTACCCAGATGATATAAGTACTACCATATCGCAAATAGTTGCCTTCTGGATAGCTATTGTTATAATCAAGAGTATTGATAAACTTCTATCTGCCGTCTTAGAGATATATAACTCTTTAGATATCTCAAAAGATAAGCCCATAAAAGGGTATATACAGCTTGCAAAACTCTTTGTATATATAGTTGGTTTTATAATTGCAGCTTCTCTTTTAGTAGGCATATCTCCGCTAGGAGTCCTTAGTGGTGTGGGTGCATTTACAGCTGTTTTAATGTTTATCTTCAAAGATACTCTTTTATCTCTCATTGCTAGTATTCAGATTGTTGCCAATGATCTTTTTAAAGTCGGAGACTGGATAGAGGCTCCAAACTTTGGAGCTGATGGTGAGGTTGTAGATATAGCACTTCACTCTGTTAAGGTTCAAAATTGGGATAAAACTATTGTAACTATCCCTACGCATAAATTTATGGAGAGCTCTTTTAAAAACTGGCGAGGGATGGAGAAGAGTGGTGGTAGAAGGATAAAAAGGTCACTCTTTATAGATTTAAACTCCGTAAAGTTTTGTACCCCTGAGCTTTTAGAAAAACTCAATGAAATAGAACTTATTAAAGATTATCTCCAAGATAAGCAAAAGGTTGTCGACACCACTGATGAGATAACTTTAAATAGAAGAAAACTAACAAATATCGGTACCTTTAGGGAGTATGTAAAAAGATACCTAGAGAGTAATCCAAACATAGATAGTAAAAATTTTACATTTATTGTAAGACAACTCCAACCGACTTCAAAAGGTGTTCCGCTTGAAGTGTATGCTTTTAGTAACAAAAATAAGTGGGCTGAGTATGAGGCTGTTCAGTCAGATATTTTTGATCACCTTCTTGTTGCTCTAAAAGAGTTTGATCTAAAACTCTACCAAGAGCCAAGCGGAGAGTTTGGCACTCCTAACTAAACTCTTCTATATACTCTTTAACTTTTGCTGCCGTACCTCTAAAAGTCACTCTATCTGAGCGTTTTTGTATCTGATAGTCATACATAGGGTCATAGTACTCTTGCAAAAGATATGTTGTCCAATCCCTATATAGTTCAAAAGAGCCGTTTCTCTTTTGTTCTTCTACTGCATTTTTAAAAAGAGTAGAGACTTCACGGTATCTTTGATCTCCAAGTCTTCTTTTTATTCTATGCATTGCGCTCTCTATGCTTTGCTGCCAACTAGCAAAAGCATCATAAGGGGTATTGCGCTCATAAGCTCTTTGCGCTTCTACCACATACTCGTTTAGTGTTATCTCTACTCTCTCATCAAAAGGTCTCTCAAGTATGACAAGAGGAGCCTCAGATGTAGCTGTGATAAAACTATCGGGCATAAACAGAGTACCGACATGTTTTCCCTCATCTTCAAAAACAAGAGTCCCAAACCCCTCTTCTACCTTTTGAATTAACTTATATGTAAAGTTGTTCTCAAAGTCAATCTGTGAAGCTTGCGGTGTAATCTTTTGCCCAAAAGCTGAACCTCTATGATTTGCAAGAGCTTCAATATCTACTGCGTTTTTCATCTTTTTAAGCTCTATAGTCTTTCCCGAGCCTGTTCTTCCACCTAAAATTATAGGCTTAAACTCTTTTAAAGTGTTCTCAAGCTCGCCAAGCAGATAGCCTCTAAAGGCTTTATAACCGCCCTTTAATCTTAAAATCTCTCTGCCTTGCTCATGTAACCACTCTTGAGCTATTTTAGAGCGCTGCCCACCTCTAAAACAGTATAAAAGCGCATCAGGGTTTGCATCCATAAAATCACACCATGACTTAACCCTCTGCTCTTTTATATCTCCACTTACTAGTTCATGTCCGAGTTCTATCGCCTTTGCATTACCCCTGTTTTTATAGCAAATACCTACTTGATGCCTCTCTTCATCACTCATAATAGGAAGGTTAAAAGAGTTTAAAAATGCCCCTTTTTTAAACTCGATGGGTGCTCGAACATCTATTAATGGTCTCTCATTTAATACTATTGATTTAAAATCATCAAAAAGCTCTGACACCTAAAAAACCTCTACCAGATTTTTACCTTTTTTTATCGTCTCGCCTATAGGCTCAAGGCTCAATCCTGCATTAATAGCAGAAGCATAAAACTCATCTACTCCCTCTTTTTTTACAAAAACTAGAAGTCCGCCTGATGTCTGAGCATCACAGAGAATCTCTTGCTGTTGCTGCGTCATTGCTGCAATTTTATCTCCATAACTCATAAAATTTTTACGAGAGCCGCCCGGTATGCAGCCTTGTGCTCTATATTTTTCAACATTTGGTAAAAGAGGAACTTTATCAAACCATATGTGAGCGCTCACACCACTTGCCTCACATACTTCACTCAAATGCCCCAATAACCCAAAGCCGGTTATATCCGTCATAGTAACAACACACTCTAGAGATGCAAAAGTTGCCCCTGCTCTATTTAGAGTTACCATAGCTTCAATGGCAGGCTCAATCTCTTTAGGCTCTATTTTCTTCTGTTTTTGTGCGGTTGTGAGTATGCCTATGCCGATAGGCTTTGTTAAAAATATAAGACAATTCTCCTGCGCCATAGAGTTTTTCATAAGATGTTTATTATCAACTATTCCGGTCACTGCTAGCCCGAAAATCGGCTCAGGAGAGTCTATAGAGTGTCCACCTGCAAGAGGAATTCCTGCATCTTTACAGACTGCACGCCCTCCGTCAATAACCTGACGAGCAACATCTGCACTTAGCTTGTCAATCGGCCATCCAAATATAGATATTGCCATAAGAGCATTTCCACCCATAGCGTATATATCACTAAGTGCGTTTGTTGCGGCAATTTGCCCGAATGTAAAAGGGTCATCTACTATAGGCATAAAAAAGTCTGTTGTTGATAAAACTGATGTCCCATTACCCAAATCATACGCTGCCGCATCATCTTTATGCTCATTTCCGACAAGAAGTTGGGGATAAAAAGTACTTAAAATATCTGTTTTTAGTATCTCATCAAGGAGTATCGGAGATATTTTACATCCACACCCTGCCCCGTGACTATACTCTGTAAGTTTTATTTTCTGCACTCTTCTCCTTGAAAAAAACGATTTTATTTATGTAACGCTAACTCTTTTTTTAGATACTCACCCGTATAAGAGCCTGTTTTTTTATAACTCTTTGCCAACTCTTCAGGGCTTCCCTCGGCTATTATTAGTCCGCCGCCGCTTCCGCCTTCTGGTCCCATATCTATGACATAGTCGGCATTTTTTATCATATCTAGGTTATGCTCGATTATGAGTACCGAGTTACCAAGCTCTACAAATTTATGAAGCACTCCCGTGAGTCTATCTACATCGGCAAAATGAAGTCCCGTAGTAGGCTCATCTAGTATATAGAGTGTCTTGCCGGTATCTTTTCGGCTAAGCTCTTTACTTAATTTTATCCTTTGCGCTTCACCGCCTGAGAGAGTAACGGCATTTTGACCTAGAGTTATATAACCTAGACCCACATCAACAAGTGTTGACATTATCTGGTTTATCTTTGGAATAGGTCTAAAAAATTCATACGCTTCATCAACGCTCATTCTTAAGACGTCTGATATATTTTTTCCCTTGTAAAAGACCTCTAGCGTCTGTTGATTGTAACGCGTACCTTTACAGGTATCACACTTAACCATGATATCTGGCAGAAAGTGCATCTCAATCTTGTTTTCACCCTCTCCTTGACACTTCTCACATCTTCCGCCTTTGACGTTAAAACTAAATCTAGAGCTTGTATAGCCTCGTATCTGTGCCTCTTTTGTCTGCGCAAAAAGATTTCTTATCTCATCCATGACACCGGTATAAGTTGCGGGATTACTTCTTGGGGTACGCCCTATTGGGCTCTGGTCAAGATAGATAACTTTATCTACATGCTCTAAGCCGGTTATCTCAACGCCTGCTACTTTATTGACCTTTCTTGCATGATTTAAAAGCTCTCTTGCGGTTGGAAGAAGTGTCTGTAGCATTAAGGAACTCTTTCCGCTTCCGCTGACACCTGTAATACAGACAAAGTTATTTAGCGGTATTCTTGCACTTAGATTCTCTATGTTGTTTAATGTAACATTTTTAATCTCTATAAATTTATCCTGCTCGCGTCTATAAAAATACTCTATCTTTTTTCTGCCGTAAAGATAGTCCGCAGTCAATGTTTTTGCCCCCTTAAGCTTATCGAGTACTCCCGCAAAGACAACCTCTCCACCAAATTTTCCGGCACCCGGTCCAATATCTACTATGAAATCGGCATTTTCGATAGTCTCCTTGTCATGCTCGACAACAATAACGCTATTTCCTTTATCCTGCAGACTTCTAAGCGTGCGGATAAGTTTTAGCGTATCGCGTTCATGTAGCCCAATACTAGGCTCATCTAAAACATATAATACACCGGTCAAACCGCTGCCAATCTGCGAAGCGATACGAATTCTCTGCGCTTCTCCTCCACTAATTGTCCTTGCATCACGTCCAAGAGTTATATAGCCAAGTCCGACATCAAACAAGAAATAGAGTCTCTCTCGTATCTCGTTTAAAATAGGTACGGATATTTGCCTATTTTCTTTAGATAACTTTGCAAAATTATCCTCCGCCTTAAACCACTCGTAACTTTTGGCAATTGGCATATCTAAAATCTCTGCAATTCCTTTATCTGATACTTTTACCGCTAGAGACTCTCTTTTTAATCTGTGCCCCATGCAGACGTTGCAGACCTTCTCACTCATATAGTCAGCTAACTCTTTCTCATCTTTGAACATATCATATGCTATCTTGATTATTCCCGGCCAGACACGCTTGACTTCATGGTTTTTCCATAAAAAGCTTACCTCATCTATACCGCCATGAAGTATCGCTTTTTGTTTATGCTCTGCAAGTTCAGAATATGGTACTGTTATATCAATATCATTGGCTGCACAAAAGCCCTTTAAAAATGTAAAATAATACCCCTTGTTAAAACCGTAAATTATCTTAATCGCACCCTTTTCTATGCATAAATCTCTATCAATTATCTTATCATGGTCGAGTGCATAACGAAGCCCTAACCCGTCACATTCACTGCAAGCCCCCTTTGGTGAGTTAAAGGAGAAGGAGAGCGGCTCAAGCGGGTCAAAACTTATCTTACAATCAAAACAAGCATTATGTTCGCTATAGTGAATACTTTGCTGTTTTATTCCAAGCTCTTCATGGTTTAGTATATCTATCTCAAGCTCGCCGTAACTCTCTTTTAGAGCCTTTTCAACATCTGCCGCTATTCGCTCTTTGTTCTCCTCTTTGACTACAACTCTGTCAACAACGACCTTTATAGTATGTTTTTTTGTTTTACTAAGCTCTATCTCTTCATCCAGTCTTACCATGACACCGTCAATCATGGCACGTACATACCCCTTATGCACCAAAGACTCCAAGATATCATGAAAGCTACCTTTTTTCTCACGAATAAGAGGTGCTAAAAGAACAAGTTTTGCACCCTCTGGAAGTTTTGCAACCTCACCGATAATATCCGAAGCGCTCATTTGAGAAATCTTTTTATTACACTTATGGCAGTATTGAACCCCAATTCGAGCATAAAGAAGTCTTAAATAGTCATATATCTCCGTAATTGTTCCTACTGTTGAGCGGGGATTTTTACTTGTAGTTTTCTGATCTATCGCAATAGCAGGGGTAAGTCCCTCTATCTTATCGACATCAGGCTTTCCCACTCGATCTAAAAACTGTCTTGCGTATGAGGAGAGAGACTCCATGTAGCGTCTCTGTCCTTCGGCATAAAGCGTATCAAAAGCCAATGTTGACTTTCCGCTTCCGCTTAGCCCCGTAAAGACAACTAGCTTGTTTTTTGGAATCTCTAGCGATATATTTTTTAAATTATTCTCTCTCGCACCCACTATTTTTATAATATCTCTATTTTTCATTTATAACTAACATTCCTCTATAATAATATTCTTTGTATTAAGTATATAACAATTAATAGGTAAAAACCTACTAATAATTTTTTCTGCAACGCTAAATCTACTCTATCTTTAAGTAAAATACCTGCATATACGCCAATTAGTGATGCCAAGCCTATAACTACTCCGCTAAAAAAATCTATCTCTCTGCTTAAAGCATGAGAAATCAGCCCTGAGATAGATGAAAAAACTACGAAAAAAAGTCCCGCAGATATCGCTTTTTTCAAATCTACATGTAAGAAACCGACTAAAATCGGAACCAACATGATACTTCCGCCAACTCCTATAAGCATACTAAAAAAACCCAACAAAAGACCTATGAAAAAAAGCGCAACCCCATTTACTTCTCTTTGAACTACATCAATTTTTGCTTTAAAAAAGAGCCTGCTAAGCGCAAATAGGGCAAAGAGTAAAAATATTACTTCTAAAGCAGTATCACTAAAGATAGACGTAAAAAACCCACTAAGCAGCGCTCCGGCAAAGCCGCCTATGCCTATAGTAAAAACCATAGGAACATCAAGCGTTTTGTTTTTGTTGTTTAGATAACTGCCATAAACTGAGCTAAAGACCATCTGCACAACCGATATACCAATAGCATCTTTTATCTCATAACCAAGAAGCAGTAGAAGCGGAATAAGTATTGTCCCGCCTCCTATACCAAAAAAACCTGATAGTGTGCCGACACCGATGCCCAAAAAAACTAACTCAATCATTATCAAAACTTTTTTTTGAATTATATCATCTTAGAGCACCGTTTAATTTTAGTTTGATATTCATTAAAGTATAATCCTTCAAATAAGGGCAAAAAAATGTTAAATACAATTATTGAAGCTTCAAAGAATTTCTGCGTTCACCAGATTAGATTACCGTACGAGTTGCATGATGATATAGCACAGATGAGAACAGTTATTGCTTATATTGACATAGAGAGTCTAGATGAGAGTAAGTATAGAGTTTATGTGGGAGCAACACCAAGTTTTGCACAAAGAGTATCTACGCTCTTTTTAGAAGAAGATGTAAGTGATGAAGAGACATTAATAGACATGACGCTTGAGACTGCAAATCTCATTGTTGGGAGTGCTAAAGTTCTTGTAGCAGATAGTGCATTACACTCATACAGCATGTCCATACCCCATTTTGAAAAGATTGATATTTTTGACTTTGAGTATGACAGAGCAAAAGTCTTAAAAATAGAAAATGATGAGATGATTATAGCCATCAAGGAGCTGTAGTTGAAAAAAAGAAAACACACTTATGGAGCTAAAGAGTTTGTATTCGACCCTGAAAGTGAACTTTCATGGATGGATTACTCCGGGCTTTTAGATATGGAAGTTGAGTTTATATCTGAGCTTGGCGAAACAGAACTTACTATAGGTGACATATTGAAGTTAACAAAAGGCTCAATTATAGACCTTAAAAAACCTGCCGGCGAGAGTGTTGAATCTTATGTTAACGGGCGTATTTTAGGAAAAGGCGAAGTAATGGTATATGAGAAAAATCTTGCTATTCGTATAAATGAGATTCTTGACTCAAGCGCTGTCTTATACCACCTTGCAAAAGAGAGACTATGATTAGAGTACTACTATTTTTTCTTCTTCCACTCTCCCTGTATGCGTCAAAAATATTAAGCTACAACATTTATGATAGAACTGACAGAGTAGATGTCATGATAACATTTGCGACTCCCTATGAAGGAGTTATAAAACAGAGTCTGAGTGACTCCACTATCTTAATCAAACTAGAAGATGCCTCCATAGAGTCTTCAAAGCTAAAAAAACTATCATCAAAATATATAAAATCAATTGCTATTACTCCAATGTCCGGCTATACGCAAATAGCGGCAGCCGTGCCTCCTTCGATAGCTCTTCAAGCTTCAAAAACATCTGATGGATATGGACTTAGACTGAGATTTGCTCCTGCTGTTCCTACAGATAAAGAGCCGGAAAAACTCCAAGAAGCAGACTCCCTACACTCTCTTCCGACAAAAAAGAGTGATGATATAGCTCAGAGCTACTATATAGTCATAACAATATTAATCATAGGGATTATAATACTTTTTTACATTAAAAAGAGAGTATCGACTCCACAAACAAAGCAGAACAGAACCTCTTGGCTCTTTGCTCAAAATAGTGAAGCAGAGAAAAAAGTTTCACAACCGACTCTCTCAAATGATGTAAGTATTAGGTTTCAAAAATCTCTTGATAGCCAAAACAGTGTTGTAATGCTTGACTTTGGCGAACAGAGTTATCTTGTGCTTATGGGGAAAAACAACATACTGCTTGATAAATTTACACAAAACAGACCTGTTACACAAGATGATTTTGAATCTATTTTACAAAGCAGGCATCAAGAGTTGGATAACTTTTTAAACAGTAGCGAAGACTCTACTGAGTATTTGCAAGCATATAAAGAGAAGGCGGCTTCTAGTAGATATTAGGAGGTAAACGATTGAAACTTATCTCGTAAAAGCTTATTTATCATATCTAAGTTTGCTATAGTTAGCCTATACTTCTCATCCATCATTTTACTTATATGATAAACCTCAGTTACTGTAATACCGTATGGATCTTTCTTCTCTTTTACAACTTTATCTTCATCAAACGAAAAGAGATATAATTTTTTTCGCGTCAACTGTATGTAGTAAGTAAGGACTATCTCATCTGAGTGCTTCTTCTCTATCGCCACGATAACTCGGTGGCCATCTTTATAGCTCTCATCTAGTTCCAACATATCTCTAACTTCTGCTACATCTATAAAACCGACATAAAATTTGTTATATAAATCATGGTATCTTTGGATTTTTTCACTCATAAGAAAATTCATATCTAGCAGATGTTTATTGCTGTTTATAGTTTTTGTTATCCATGATATTGTATTGTAGTATCTAAAGGGGTAAAGTTTCAGGGAGTGAGCCTCTATCATTTTTGGAGATTTAACTCTCTTTTTGGGCATCAATTTTTTAGCATCGGTATCTACAATATACTCAAGTACATCATTTGCTAAAAACTCTTCCGTTACCCAAACGGTGCAGTAAGAAGGAAGTTGTCTGATTCCCGTTGCTCCCTCATTTAAAATAATCAAAGCTTTTATCTCATAGTTTGGAAAAATTATCTCAAGGAGGGCTTTTTTCTTTCTAAGTCTTTTTCTAAGCTTTAGAACAGATTTTACAAGTGTCATCTCTACAAAATATAGCTTCTTATCTTTTGTTATAAGCATAGCGTCAAATTCACTGATTTCTCTGCTTTTTGTTCTATATACTATCTGCTGCTTTTCGCTTATGGAGAGTGTGTTTGCATGAGCCTTTATTTTATCTTGATGAAAACCCTTTAGCACAAACTTCTCAATCTCATCATTCTCTGCGGCATAAATAAGAAGCTTTTCATAGATAAAGTTTTCAAAAACTTCGCCCTCAAAAGAGCGGTATGAGCTTAAGTAGTGAGGATCGTCTTTGCTTACCCCTCTTCTTATCAAAGAGAGAAGATGTTTTACGTTGTAGTCATAGTGTAGTAAATTATCGCCTATGTCGCTGTGGTCTAATCTCTTTATTGATTTATTTATCTTTAACAAACTATCTCGCTATTACTAAAAAAGTCATCTATCACAGCGCGGTACTCTTGTACGTCAGATATACGGTTTACACTGTCTCTAAGTGCCGATGCGCCTCGGTAACCTTTAGAGTAAGTATGAGTATGCTTTCTAAACATAGGTACTCCATGGGAGTCATAAAACTCTATCATTTTATCAAAGTGCTCCATGATTATATCATGCTTGATTTTTTTGTCAATAAACTCACTTCCTGATTTAAGTTGATGAAATATCCAAGGAGCACCGACTGCTCCTCTTCCAATCATTACCCCATCGGCCCCAGTATGCTCTAGCACCCACTTTGCCTTCTCATAAGAGTCTATGTCACCGTTTGCTATTACCGGAATTTTTATTGCTTCTTTAATCTCTCTTATAGCGTCATAATCAACAGGCGCCTTAAATCTTCCTGCACGTGTTCTTCCATGCACTGCAATAAAGTCCGCTCCACTATCTTCGACTCTCTTAGCTATCTCTATATGGTTTTTTTTCTCAAAGCCGAGTCTTATTTTTACGCTTGTTAAACTTTTGTTTGAATTATCTTTGATAGTTTTTATGATATTACCCATTAAGGGCAGATCTAACAGTAGTGAACTTCCGCTTCCATGCCCTACTACTTTTGGTACGGGGCAACCACAATTTAAATCTATGATGTCGATACCATCTTGTTCATTTAGTATCTCAACTGCGCGGCGAACAATATCAACATCTGCTCCTGCAATCTGAACTGAATATGGATCTTCGTTGGGGCTTTTTTGTATCATGTTGAGTGTTTTTGCAGAACCATGAGCCAGAGCGTTTGAGCTAAGCATCTCGCTTACAGTTAAATCTGCTCCAAACTTTTTAACTACACTCCTAAAGGGCAGGTCGGTATAGCCCGCTAGTGGGGCTAGTACATAAATAGGTTCTTTAAAAGATAGTTTATCACTCATTTTATATTTAACAAATTACATAAAAAGATTGATATCAAAATGTTTTCCACAATCTCTTAGTGAACTATAAGCTTTAAATGACATATACTCATTAGGCTGCGAGATATCCAAAATATCTTTAGCAGGTGAGAGCATCTCTAAATCAAAAAGAGTAAACAGATACGCTTCCATTGCTATTTCATTCTCATTGCTTAATGTCTCAAACAGTTTTATTCTCTGCTCCGGAAGCATTGATTTGGAGAGTTTTTTTGAAGCCTCTATATACTCTTTTTGCTCTAGTTTTAAATCATTAAAAAGAGATATAAGAGAGTCATTTGATACCTCTAAAGTATGCTCATCAGCATTAATTCTTGATAATATCTCAAAAAATGCATCTTTGCTAAGAGCACTCTTATATTTTTCTATTGCATATAGCGGTGCGTGCTTTACAAAATCTACATACACCTCTTTACGCAGACTAATATCATACTTGTTTTTGTCACTCAAAATATCCTCGGCACTTATATCGCCTTTTTTATATCTATTTCTATCATTTTGAATAACTAGTGCATTAGACGGCAAAAGAGAGTACTTTCTAATATCGACTGCTTCGCCGTTTCTAATCTTGTTTATTAGAGTAAGAACCTCTTTTAATTTTTTATTATCAATATTAGCATCAAACTCTCCAACCGGAAAAATTGTTGCATTATCGACAAGCGAGCCAAGGAGCTTGTATCTATCTGTTTTAAAAGAGTGAGAGCGCTCCTTTTTACCAAGATAAGCATCTACAATCGCATCTACTATTCTTTCGTAATCTTTCTCATATTTACGTTTCTTCAAAGTATCCATAAGTGAGTAAAAAAGCATATGAACAACACTTGCAAGGTATAGTATAATCATCGGTACAACTACCCACAATGCAATAGAAAATGATGGCATTGTTGAACCGAAAAACTCAAAGCTAATGCTCTCTTGAGTTATAAAAGCGTAAATATACCACCCTATCAAAACAATTAATGCTAGTGCCGCCATCGTGTATCTTTTAATATACATCTTTTACTCCTTATTTTGCTTTTTCTACAATCTCTCTACAATCAATACAGTATATCGCATGAGGCTTAACTTTTAACCTTTGAAAGCCTATTGTATCTTCACACATCTCACATATACCATAATCACCCGATGTGATTTTTCCTAAAGTTACATTGATTTCTCTTAGCTCTTTTTCTTGTTGCTTCACAATTGCGTTTTCTACCATAGAGCTGTTACCAACCGATGCATGATCGCCCTCATCATTAAGCTCCAATGAATTTAACTGGCTTAGTTCATCATTAACACTATCGATATTTTTAATTATCTGTTCTTTTCTACTCTCTAAAATTTCTTTAAAGTATTTTAACTCGCTAGCTTGCACTTGCTTTCCTTATTTGTGATATGGATGGTTGCTTAAAATTGAAAATCCTCTATAAATTTGCTCAAGCAAAACAGCTTTTGCAATCTTATGACTCATAGTAATATTTCCTAAACTTATAACGATGTCGCTTTTTTTCAAAAACTCATCCTCAAAGCCGTAAGCCCCTCCTATGAAAAATTTAATCGCAATTTTACCATCTAATAGCTTACTAAATTCATAACTATCGATTATTTTTCCCTCAGGATGTAATATTACGTTAAAACCTCTAGAAATATATGGCTCTAAAATTTTTGAATAAGCCTGCTGTGAAGCTCTAGGTGATATGGTGTGTGCTTTTGTTACATCTTTGTTAAAAAGTTCAATATCATCCACTTTTGCAAAACGAGAGATCATCTTTGTGAGTTCTTTGTAGAGAGGATCAAAAGTTGTGTTCTCTTTTTTAGCAATTGAGACTATCTCTATATTCACGGAATAAGTCCACTTCCAATAACATGATATGTAACATGAGAGAAGTTATCATTTTTTTTCACACCCCCGATAGCGGCTACAAAATGCTTAGAGTATGAAGCAATCTCATCTAACTTCTCTCCTAGAGTAGTAGATATATTGTTTTTTGTCTCTGTCTCTCTGTATGCACCTAAGCCTATATAGTTCAACTCCATCTCATTTGCTTGTAGCACCTCTTCTTTATTGTGGGTTGAAATACCTAGAATCTTATCTCTTTTAATAACGTCTCTTAAAATTTTTACGGCTTTTAGCGGATCTGTGTCAATTGCTCTTAAGTCATCTTGTCCTACATGAACTCCATCACAAAAATCTATAAGCTCATATGTATCATTGACAATTAAAAAACCGCTATAGAGCTTTCTGATTTTGATAAGTTGCTGTTTTACAAATGCGATATCTGCACTTTTATTTCGGTACTGAATTATCTCCGCATTTTGCTCTTTTGCAATGCGGATATACTCTTCTAACAAAACTCCTCTTCTATCAAGAAGGCCTTGATCACATAGTGCGTAAAGTCGCATTATGCAACTTTTAGAAGTGTTAGAAGGTCCGAGAGTGTTTTTTTAAGATTGTTTCTATTTACAATCATATCTATTGAGCCCTTCTCAAGCAAAAACTCTGCTCTTTGAAATCCATCAGGAAGAGCAGAACCGATTGTCTGCTCAATTACTCTTTGACCGGCAAAACCGACTAAAGCACCCGGTTCGGCAATTACTATATCGCCCAATGTTGCAAAGGAGGCACTTACTCCACCCATTGTAGGATCAGTAAGTACCGAAATATATAAAAGTTTATGAGTTGCAAGTTTTGCTAAAGCTGCTGATGTTTTACTCATTTGAAGAAGAGAAAATGTACTCTCTTGCATTCTTGCTCCACCACTTGCACTGAGTATTATCAAACCCTGCTTCTTCTCTATGGCACGATTTACCGCACGGACAATTTTCTCGCCCTCTACAGAGCCTAAAGAGCCACCCATAAAAGCAAAATCAAAGATTACAAGCTGTGCAGGAACTCCGTTCATCTCACACTCACCGCTTACAACAGATGAAGTTTTACCTGTTTTAGCCTCTGCATCTTCAAGTCTTTTTTTGTAAGATATTTTATCGGTAAATTTTAGTGGGTCAACCGGTTTTAAGTTAGCATCATGCTCTACAAAGGTTCCCTCATCAGCTAAAAGTTCAATTCTCTCCTTTACGCCGATTCTGATATGGTATCCACACTTGGGACATACATGTCTTTGGTTTTCAACCTCTTTATAGTACATTAGTGATTGACATGATTTACACTTTACCCAGTGCGCAGGAGCTTCACTTTTAACCGGTTCTTTTGTGCTTTTGTTTCTAGAAAAAATGCTAAGTAAATTCAAAAATTATCCTTTTATATATAATGGCGGAAATTATAGCTAATTTATACTTTATTTTATAATTTTCAATAGTAAATTGTCTCCATATATAAAAAATATATATGGAAAAACATAGCTCTATTTAAGCAGAGATTTCACCATGCTTCTTGCTGCTTCACGCCCATCATATGCCGCTGTTACGACCAAATCTGCACCTCTGTAACAATCACCTCCTGCATAAATTCCCGCAGTTGTAGTTTCGTGGGTTTTTTCATCTACAATAATGCCGCCCCACTTGTTTGTTTCAATACCGTTTTCGTGCAAAAACGATGGAACTTCAGGGTCAAATCCTAGCGACATAATTATGATATCGGCATTTACTCTAAATTCACTTCCCTTTATCTCTTCAATCTTTTGACGTCCGCTATCATCTTTTGTGCCCAATGTTGTTTTTATGACTTCAACAGCAACAGCACTGCCTTTGTCATTTAAGAGTATCTCTTTAGGGGAGACAAAAAATGAAAAATCCACACCCTCTTCCACAGCGTTTTTATACTCTTTTTGACTTCCTGGCATATTATTAGAATCTCGGCGATAGAGACAAGTCACACTCTTTGCACCCTCTCTTTTAGCTGTTCTTAAACAATCCATTGCCGTATCTCCGCCACCAATGACTACAACACTCTTATCTCTAAAGTCAAATTTTTTATCGTAAGAGAGCTTAAAATTTTTCCTCTGTATTGCTGTGAGGTAATCCATTGCTCTGTAAACATTTGGTGCTTGTTCGCCGTTTATGGAAGCTCTTTTGGCTTTTGTTGCGCCAACTCCTATAAACATTGCGTCATGCTTATCTGCAATCTCTTCAAAATTGATATCTTTGCCCACCTCGCAATTAAGAACAAGCTCCATACCAGCTTCAACAAGAAACTTTACACGACGCTCAACTATTTTTTTATCCAATTTAAAATTTGGAATGCCGTAAGTCATAAGCCCACCTGCCCTGTCACTTCTCTCATACATGGTTACTCCAATGCCTGAGCGCAAAAGATATGTTGCACATGAGAGTCCCGCGGGTCCGCTTCCGATTATTGCAACTTTTTTATCGGTTGTAACTCCCGGAAAATCAGGTTTGTACCCAGCTTTAAATCCCTCTTCGGTAATGTACGTCTCAACAGAGCCTATAGTTATAGCACCATGACCGTCATTAAGCGTGCAATCCCCTTCGCAGAGTCTGTCATGCGGACAAACTCTTCCCATAACTTCAGGAAACGGAGATGGTTCATTTGAGAGCTTAAATGCAAACTCTAAATCTTTTTCACTTACTGCTTTTAGCCACTGCGGGACATAGTTGTGAAGCGGGCACTTATTTAGACAAAACGGGTCTCCACACTGAATACATCTCTGGCTTTGAGTTGCAGCCTCATTATGGTCAAAAACCTCATAAATCTCACCAAAATCTTTTGTTCTCTCCACAACTAATCTTTTTTTAGCTTCTACTCTCTCAGTTGTTAAATACTCTCTCATGATTAATCTCCAATCTCTAAGTTTATAGGCAGTTTAGTTAAATTTTTAGGTTTTACAAGCCAGAAGTTTCTAACCTCTACTCTAAAATTCTCAAGTAGCTCTTTTGCCCTTTTACTCTCAGTCTCAACAATATAATCTTTTAGAAGTTTTTTTAGATAATGTCTAGCCTTATCAGTCTCATCGGTATCTATCCTCACAAGCTCTACAAGCTCACGATTCGCACTTTCAAAAAATTTATGATCCTCATCATACACAAAGCTAATTCCACCCGTCATACCGGCGCCAAAGTTAATTCCTGTACGTCCTAGAATCACGACAACACCGCCAGTCATATACTCACATGCATTATCTCCCGTTCCCTCGACTATTGCGAGTGCTCCGGAGTTACGAACAGCAAACCTCTCGCCCACGCTTCCTGAGATGTATAGTTTTCCGCCTGTTGCACCATAAAGGCAAGTATTGCCGCCCGCAGCAAACTCTTCTCCACTATTTTTAGAGGTTATTACTATTTTTCCTCCATGCATCCCTTTACCTATATAATCATTTGCAACGCCGTTTAAATAAATTGAGACTCCATGAATTAAAAATGCGCCCAAAGCCTGTCCGGAGATGCCTGTTAGGTTGATTCTAATAGTATCTGAATCCAGCCCTTTATCTCCGTAATACTGGGCAATTTCACCGCTAATAAGAGCTCCGAAACTTCTATTTACGTTTGTTATTTTTCTGCTAATTCTAACTGGATGTTCAGGATGCTTAATAGCACTCATAGCCTCTTTTAAAACATCTTTTTCAAAGCTATTATCATCAAAAGGGTGGTTAAATTTCTGCTGATGTGTATTTATGCCATCTTCTTGATGCAAAATTGCACTAAAATCAAATTTCTTAGCAAAACTATCATCTACAATCTTTAGTAAATCACTTCTTCCTATCATCTCCTGCATCGTTTTAAATCCCAAAGAAGCCATAGTTTGGCGAATATCCTCAGCTAGTAGAGTAAAGTAGTTTACAAGTTGCTCAACCTCTCCTTTGTAGAAATCTTTACGAAGCATCTCATTTTGTGTTGCAATACCGACTGAACACTTATTGACATGGCAGATTCTAAGCATTTTACAGCCTACTATTGTTAAGACTCCCGTTCCAAAACCATAACTCTCAGCGCCAAGGAGTGCAGCCTTGATAACATCTAATCCTGACTTAAGCCCTCCGTCTGCTTGAAGCTCAACAACTTCCCTAAGATTGTTTACTTTTAATGCATTATGCGCTTCACTAAGCCCAATCTCCCAAGGATTTCCTGCAAACTTTATGGAAGAAAGTGGTGCGGCACCTGTTCCGCCGTCTCCACCTGAGATAATAATTTTATCGGCATAAGCTTTTGCAACGCCTGCTGCGATAGTTCCAACGCCTATTGTTGAGACCAACTTTACCGCAACTCTTGCTTTTGGATTTACCTGTTTTACATCAAAAATAAGCTGTGCTAAATCCTCAATTGAGTATATGTCATGATGCGGAGGCGGCGAGATAAGAGTAACTCCGGGTATAGTGTGGCGAAGTTTTGCAATAAGTGCTGAGACTTTATGTCCGGGAAGCTGACCGCCTTCACCGGGTTTTGCACCCTGTGCTACTTTTATCTGAATCTCCTCGGCACTTCTTAGGTATGCAGGAGTAACTCCAAAACGCCCTGATGCAACTTGTTTTATCTTTGAATTTCTATCAGTACCGAAACGCTCGGGATCTTCTCCTCCCTCTCCACAATTAGATTGTGCTCCGATTCTATTCATAGCTATTGCAATCGTCTCATGCGCTTCCGGAGAGATTGAACCCAAACTCATAGCAGCAGAAGCAAACCTTTTAAATATCTCCTCTTTTGGCTCAACTTCTGAGATATTAATCGGTTTTCTATCAGATTTTATATCAAAAAAATCACGGATAAACTTTAATCCTCTTTTGTTTACCAAATCTCTTAATTTTTCATAATCTTTTTTACTTCCACTCTGTGCAGTTGCATGAATTGCATGAATAATAGCAGGACCAAAATCATGATGCTCTTGCTCATTATAAAACTTATAGTATCCACCGATATTTAGAGGAAAAATTCTATTGAATCCGTTCTCTTGAAAAGCTTGCTCATGATACTTTGTTAGCCTCTCATCTATGTCACTATACTCAAGCCCGTTTAATGCAGAGTTTGATGCACTAAAACACTCCTCTACTATCTCGCGGCTAAGACCTATAACATCAAAGAGAGCCGAGTTTCTGTAAGATGCAATAGTAGAAATTCCCATCTTAGACATAATTTTAAGTATTCCTGCATTTAATGAATTATGTACGGCTTTTAATGCATCGCTGCACTCAACTGTAATAGCATTAGATCTCTTTGTGTGCGCAATAACCGTCTCTGCTAATAACTTCGGATGCAGTGCATTCGCACCATAGCCGATAAGAACTGCCGCACTGTGAGAGTCATAGACCTCGCAACTTACAGCTACCATAGATGCAAGATGACGAACTTTTGCTCTTAATAGAGCCGAATTTAAGCGTCCAATAACCATAGCCATTGGAATTATTTTATTTTTTTTATTAAATTCGCTATCGTCTAGTATGATGATTCTCGTACCCTCATCTTTTACTGACTTAACAACACTCTCAACAAGAGAGTCTAGTGACTTTTTCAAATCACTCTCATATGCGGTAGAGAATGTTTTGTTGCAGTAAAAATCCTGATAGCTAGGGGATTTTTTATCTCCAAAAGATTTTAAGATATTTAACTTCTCGCTTGTAATGATAGGAGAGATTGATTTAAGACGGTGCGCATGAAACGGAACTTCATCAAGTATATTATGAATCTCGCCAAAACCCGTATTTAAGCTCATAACCACTTTTTCCCTAATCGGATCAATCGGAGGATTTGTTACTTGAGCAAACTTCTGCTTAAAAAAGTCGCTAAAGGCTCTTTGTTTATTTGAAAATGCAGCCAAAGGAGTATCATCTCCCATAGATCCAACAGCCTCTTTACCTTCAAGTATCATAGGCTCTATAACCTGCTCTATAACTTCATGAGTGATATTGAAGTATCTCTGTCTGGTAATTAGCTCCTCTTTTGTATATTTTGAGTCTGACATGTACTGATCTACGACATGCTCTTGAAGATAAATCATATGCTCATTTAGCCACTTCATGTATGGGTTTGAGCTTTTGAGGTAGTCGTTTATCTCACTATTTTTAAATATTTTTCCAAATTTGAGATCAACACCTATCATCTCTGCTGATTGAAGACGACCCCTCTCTTTTATATCCTTCTCAGCAATATCAATAACGCCATACTCACTTGCAATAAGCAAAGTATCATCTTTTGTGATGATGTATTTTGATGGACGAAGCCCATTTCTATCAAGAACACAACCTAAGTATCTACCATCAGTTACACAAAAAGCAGCAGGACCGTCCCACGCTTCAAAAACAGTTGATTGAAACTCATAAAACGCACGAAGTTCAGGGTCCATGTGTGGAGCGTTTTGCCAAGCTGCAGGGATTAGAGCACGAGTAGCTTTAAAAAAATCCATACCGTTTACAAGCAAAAACTCAAAAAAGTTATCCGCTGAAGCACTATCAGATGAGTCCACTTGCAAAATAGGGAGTACTCTTTGAATCTCTTCATCGGTAAAAACTTCACTCTTAATCGACTCAGATTTTATCTCAACATTGAAGCGATTACCCTCTACTGAGTTAATCTCTCCATTGTGTGCTACTGCACGAAACGGCTGTGCTAGCTTCCACTGAGGAAGAGTGTTTGTTGAAAATCTTTGATGAAAGAGTGAAAAAGATATCTTAAAACTCTTATCTTGTAAATCTTCGTAAAACTCTTTTATATGCGTAGGCATTACAAGCCCTTTATATGAAAGAACTTTTGAGCTCATAGATGCTATATAGAAATCTTTATCATCAACAAGCTTATGTTCACTCTCTTTTCGTGAGAGATATAGAAGTGCTTCAAATCTATTTGTAGCCATGATGGAGTTTGGAGTTATAAATAGTTGAACTATCTTTGGAAGAGAAAGAAGCGCTTGTTCTCCAAGAGCGTTAGTATTTACCGGAACAAATCTGCGAAGAACAACTTTTAAATCATTAGCTTCACAAATATCTTCTAAAATATCTAAGTTTGCTAAATCTTTTGTAAAAACAGAAGCTATGGCAAAGAGTTTTGGTAACTCAACTCCATTTTTCTTAGCCTCTTTATGAAGAAACTCTTTAGGGAGAGAGAAGAGCAAACCGCTTCCGTCGCCTGTTTTTCCATCGGCTGCTACTGCACCGCGATGCATCATTCTCTCTAGTGCAGTTACTGCATCATTTAAGACTTTATGCGATGCTCTGTTTTTGATGTTTGCAACAAGCCCAAAACCGCAATTATCTTTAAATGATCTTAATAAATCATGATGTTCAACCATATAAACTCCTAAATTTTAAAATTTTTATAAATTTCTTATAAATTTAATCTCTTTTTAAACAAACTTGTCCTATTTAAGAGATGAGGGTTGCATTATACATTTTAAAGGTTTAAGAAAATATAATAGTGTTATTATTTTTATATTGAAAATAAAATATGTGTATAAAAGAAGCGAATTATGCAAGGATTTATTCTAAATCTAAACAAAGTTAAAGATGAAGATTTAATAGTTACTATCTTATCAAGAGAAAACTTAGATACTCTTTACAGGTTTTATGGCGCAAGACATGGCGTTATCAATCTTGGATTTAAAATCGATTATGAAATAGAGAGCTCTTCTAAATCTACAATTCATAGGTTAAAAGATGTAATACATATTGGATTTAAATGGATAAATGATTATAAACTCCTAAAATTATGGCAAGATTTTTGCGCACTTTTTTATAAGCATCTAAAGGATGCGCAGGAGCTTGATGAGTTCTATTTTGAACTTTTAGACACCGCATCAAAAAATTGGAATAGACAAAACCCAAAAAGAGTAGCAATTGAGTCATATATAAAACTACTCAAGCATGAAGGAAGACTCCATAGTGAGCTTGAGTGTTTTTTATGTTCTGCTCCCATAACAGGAGAGGATGTCTCACTTATACGGGCATTTTTACCGACACACAAAGAGTGCACACACACATTTGGCATTAAAAAGAGTGCTTTTATTGAGCTATTTCAAAACGAATCAACACTCTTTTTAGATGATAAAGATATAGATTATCTGTGGTATATTTTACTTGAGGGGCTTTAATTTAAGTAGTAAATTCGTTATAAAACTTCTTTGACTTTTTGTATATGTTTTATAAAAAGTTCTCTCTCTTTATATCCGGATAGACGATAATTTTTAAGCTCTTTTTTCTTTAAATCAAAAAATATAATACCGGGAGGTCCAAATAGTGAGTATCTCTTTAACATCTCAATGTCAAAATCACTATTTTTGGTAACATCTACCTTAATTCTCTCAAACTCGTTAAGCTCTAAAATAACATCAGCCTTACTAAAAACTTCAGAATTAAGCTCCTTGCAGTTCTCACACCAATCTGCCGTAAAGTAGATCATAACAGGTTTAGATGAGCTTAAAACGGCACTGTTTAGCTCTTTGGCATTAATTGTTTTAAATGTGACCTCGGAAGTTACTGCAGTTATATTTTTAGATGTAAAAGGCTCTAGTGGTGACTTTATACTTTTTGCACCGCCCACCGCACCTAAGATAAGAATAACGCCGTAGATTAAAGCAAGAATAGAGATTAATTTTTTTAACTGCTGCATACGACTTATATCAACACTTTTTATGTTCTCAAAAGGATTCATAAAAATACCTACCGCCACAAGGAGGACTCCCCATAAAAGAAGTATAGTTTGTGCTTCGAGTATTCTAGAGAGAAGCCATATGGAAAAAGCTATCATTGTAAAACCAAAAAATAGTTTTACATCCTCCATCCATACACCTGGCTTAGGTAAAAATTTGCCTGCGCCGGCACCAAGCATAAGAAGCGGAACTCCCATACCAAGACTCATAAAAAATAGGGAGAGTCCCCCTGTAAGCTGATCTCCACTCTGCCCAATATAGATAAGAGCACCGGCTAGAGGCGGCGCAACACAAGGCCCAATAATTAGAGCAGAGAGAACTCCAAGAAGAACTACACTGTAGTATGATTTATCTTTTCCGGATTGTGCTCTGCTATTAAGGAATGATTGAATTTTTTTTGGCATCTGTACTGTAAATGTGCCAAACATTGCCAAACTAAGCATAAAAAATATAGAACTAACAGCTACTATTATCCAAGTCTGTTGAAAAAATGCCTGTATATTAGCTCCAAGAGATGCTGCAATTATCCCAGCTATAGCATAGACAATCGACATAGAAACTACATATGTCAAAGATATAAAAAAGCCCTGCTTTGTGCTTATATTATCTTTTTTACAAATAATAACCGCAGAGAGTATCGGTATAACGGGAAGCATACATGGGGTAAAAGCAAGGAGAAGCCCAAAACCAAAAAAGGTTATCAGAGTAAGAAGCATATTGCTATCTTTAAGCATTTGAGCAATTGTATCCTGCTCGCTTAAAGCATCTTTTGACTCTAACGGAGAGAGAATTTCAATCTTTTTACTACTCTGCTCTTCAATAAGCTTATGCTTTTGTTCAAATGTTTTTAACTCTGAGCACTCATCTTCTTTTGAGCAGAGTTGATAATTTAACAAAATTTTAAACTCTTTGTCACTCTCTCCTTGGATAACTGCTTTTATGTTTAGGTTGTCAAAAAAAACATCTCTATTTTTATACTTAGTTGAGTCTGGATAGAAGATACTGCTTATTTCAACATTGTCGCCTACGACTAAAAAATCAAGGCTCTCCTCTAAAATATAGCTGCCCTCTTCTATTGAGACGCTTAAATCAAAACTGTTTTTATTTTGGGTAATATTTATTGATGCAGCATCACTATTGCTGCTATACGCAACAATAGGCAAAAATATTATAGCTACAATAAAGCGCAGAATATTTTTTCTTAAAATTTTATACCCTTGCAAAACTATATATTTTTATATTATTGATGCGAATTTGCAGTTTTAATAGCTTGCATTACTTTATTGTAATTAGGCTCTTGTCCAACATCTGAGACTATCTCTTGATAGACGATTCTTCCATTTTTTCCAATAACAAAAATTGCTCTAATTAGCAACCCTTTAAGCTCCCCGTCCGTAACAACTACACCATACTTCTCGCCCACTTCTCTATAAGCAAAATCTGAAGATATAGAGA
>NZ_JALOAA010000077.1 GCF_023229025.1 Sulfurimonas sp. | reverse complement strand
AAACGGCCAGCGTGCGTTAAATGGCGGCCAGACAATTCTAGCCGCCTAAGTAATGTTATTTCGCCTTCTCGATGAAAACCAAATACCCGTTTTCAATTAAACGAGAGCGAATGCCATCTGCTTGTGCTCCGGTGTTAGAATCCCCACTCAAGCTAACATTCCAATCAGCAGGGCTGTATTGTGTGCTCACCATAGTAGTCCTACCCTGAATCTCTCTATTTTTAATGAGACTGTAGAGGATTATGGTAGCTTCTGAGTCATAGCGTTCTATAGCAAAATCATCAATTATTAGCACCTGAATGCGACTGTAATACTTAAGCCTTCTGTTGTAGGCACTGAGGTCTTTGCGTCTTTTTATGAGCAACTCGTCCATCAATTCAATATAATCGATGAATCGAGTGCGATAATTATGACGACAAGCTTCGACGCAAAATGCTCTTAGAAAGTAAGTCTTACCCACATTGCTCTCACCGATTACCGTTACGTTCTTGCGGTCTGCAATGAACTCGAGTGTTCGAAGCTGACTGACGAGATTGTCGTTATATACTCTATGAGGACCACTTTTTAAGTTTTCCAGCAAAGCATCCTGACGCACCAACCTACTGAGCTTCAAGTTTCTCTTGAACTGTTCATTGGAATATTTAAGGTGTTGAACTGAAACCACCTCGCGCAATAGTTGCAATGGAGTGAGGTCCATCCCTTCAGGACTTCGAATTAATTCATCTAAACGACTGCTCATCTCACCCAAGTCCAGCTCTTCAAGCATCTGTTCTATATCGTGTGAATTCTTAGCCATTATTTTGATCTCCTGTATGGGTTTGGCGCTTAAGTATTGCCTCGATGGAATACCGCGAAGAGTCAACCTTATGAAATCTACTTAACTCCTCTTCTGGAATAGATTGCTCTGGTTTGACAGTAGCAGTAGCATTCAAACTGACATAATCGGCTATGGTGTTCTTGATGTAGTTGTAGTTACATTTACCCTTTCTCACTGCATTAGCACAGCATGCCTCTAAGTTCGCTTTGCCTTTACGTTTTGCAAATCCCAGCACTCCTACACATCTTCGAAATGCTTGTACTGGGTAGAGCACACTGCCAATGAGTTCATCAATTACAAGGCGAGTATTGGGACCAATTGCTGATGCCCAGCTTTGGAAGAACGGAACGCTCCACTTGTCATAGTCTGTGGTATGCTGTGGTAGGTCACCAGGGTGAATAACCCAATCCCCTCGGCTATAACTACGTTTGTATTGTCTTACCAAATCGCCCTTTAGCGTATAGACAAATACTTCAAACGCAGAAGCTCGGATATCTAGCACTTGCTTGATGTACCTACGTGGCATAGTATAGTGAACGTAATCAAAGACAAAAGAGAAGTCTTGGTTTACTGTCACTCGTTGTCGCTCAAGGAATTGGTAGTCTGAGAGCGGCAACGGTAACAGTAGGTCCTTCTCCTCTTGTTCAAAGAGATCTTTTCGACTGTAATGGCGTCCCTGAAAGTTGCGACTGTTTAGTTCCTCCATCTTTTGCCACAAAACCCCATTTAATGCATCAAGGGAGAAGAAGGTCATTTCCCCCATGTCCATGAGGGCAGATGTGGTTAGATACCCTATGGAGGCTTCCACGTTTGGCTTAAAGGTCGGCCCCTGCACTACTGCAGGCATGATTGCTGTTCCATAATAGGCGGCCCACTCTTGAAAATCTTTATTGAGAATTGGGTCGACCCAGTCCATATTCCTGAGCACTGCAACCTTTGCATTGTCAGGTGTGCAGATTTGAGTGACACCTTCAAAGAACCTCAAAGCATTATTATTTACTCGTATCCAGTTGCGACTATCGCAACAGGTCATCCCTTCAGCATAGAAATATTTGCTGTATGAAAGGGTAGCGACAAAGATAATTACCTTCTCTTTTGAATCTGGAATTCGCTTATTATGTAGATAGAGCACTTTGCCAGCAAAATCTAACTCGAGATTCACTGCCGGATGGCGCACTATGTGATAGCTGATTTTCTTGTCATCAAGCCATTGAGAGTACTTATGGCAATATTGACGATAACTGTAGGGCTTTCTTCCCTCAACAACGCCGAGGGCGTTGTACTTCCTCCACAGTCGTTGCAAAGTTTCTCCTTTCTTTGCCAGGGCTTTATGAATTTCTTCATAGGCTGGTTGGCGATAGAGCTCTTCAATGGCTTTATCTTTTACGCCTCGCTTTTTGTACAGTAACTCTTCAATGTTTTCATTAGTTACATCTGGGCCCAAAGGCAATTTCAATTGCCCATCCTCTTTGAACCGTTTAAGGAACTCATTAACCGCTGACTTGCTGTATCCGCAGCTTTTTGCGATCTCTCTACCACTGAGATTGCTACCATACCGCAACCCCAAAATTCTCTTGTAATCGAGCATGACTCGACCTCCTTAAGGAAAATGTCACCTCGTTTGAAGTGCCAATCCAGTATAGAGAACCAAGAGATTTTTGTGGCCTTTTATTGTTCGCCGGCTGGCCGTTTAATAACGCACCAATGACCTGTTTTTAGCGCCATAAACAGGGCAGTTCTGGTTTTTATCAAGTCTTGAAGATCTACATCTATATTCGACATTCCTTCAAAACTAGATGTATATGCTTTCTTTAAATTGAGTTGCGATGGATTTAAAATTTCAATAATCTTCCTATTGTGTGAAATAAGGTAGACTATAAATGCTTCTTTCAATCTATTAGTTACCCTTTCTTGTTCAAAAAGCAATTTTATATCAAAAAGATCTCTCGGGTGTTGTCTGTCTAAAGCTGCCACAATTTTTCCAGCGAAAAGATCCTCAAAAGAGACTATCTTTACCTGCGCGAACCCAAAAACTTCTTCAACAGCATTAGATATTTTCATCAATTTAGGTTCATAAACAGTGCCACGTAAAACTGGTGACACTTCAACTTTCACAACTGCATTTTCAACAGTGACAATTAGTTTATTGATATGAGAAGTATGTTTTAACTTTAAATATTGCACGGTTGAACCTTTAATATTGGATTTAATTGAAGTTCCAAGCTTGCTTAAGTTGCCACTAATATCAATTAAGGATGGTTCTCTCTCCCCAATAGGGATATAAACCAAATCAATGTCTACCGAAAGGCGGGGCATATCTCTATAAAAAAGGTTAATCGCAGTTCCACCTTTTAATGCAAAACATGAATGGTTA
>NZ_JALOAA010000076.1 GCF_023229025.1 Sulfurimonas sp. | reverse complement strand
TTCAAGAGAAGAAGTTGATTTTAGAGATGAGAAGTTTACTTTCATTACGGTTGGAAGAGTTGATAGCGGAAAAAATCATAAGCTTCTTGTAGAAGCCATAAAAGATATAGATGCAAAACTTTATATCGTAGGTGATGGAGAACTGAGAAGTGCTCTTGAAGAACAAATCAGAGAGCTAAATCTGAAAGACAAGGTAGTATTGTTGGGTAGACAATCAAACCCTTATAAATATTTGGCAAAAGCAGATTGCTTTGTGTTTAGCTCTTTATATGAGGGCTTTCCAAATGTACTTATTGAAGCTTTGGCATGCGGCCTGCCTGTTATAAGCGGTGACTGTCAAAGCGGACCTAGAGAAATACTGGCTCCAGAGAGTGATGTAAAAATTCAATTAAAAGATGAAGTTGAATTTGCAGAGTATGGCATTTTAGTACCTCTAAATAGTGTAGAAAAATTAAAAGAAGCTATGAATAAGATAATGACATCTGAAGATTTAAGAAACAGATATAAAGAAAAAGCACAGCAAAGAGCAAGAGGTTTTGATGTCAAAAAAATAATCAAGCAGTATGAGGATGTTATTAATGCTTGATGTTATAAATGTCATATATATATTAACGATTTTTTTAATAATTGACAAATATTACAGCATAAACAGACTCTATTTATTGATTCTGATTTTGCATATTTTTAGTATATTTCTATTTAACGGCTTTTTGTTTGATCCAAATTATATGCCTGACCAGTTTAAATACCTTAACGTTGCTCAAAACATAAGAGAGTTTGACTTTTTTAACGATGATAATTTTGGCAATGGGTATACGGTCTATTTTTCCGGAGTGTTCTTTGGCTTGTTTCCTATCCCTTTTATTGACTCTTTATACTCCATAGGAATGATAAACTTTCTGTTATATCTGTTTATCTTTTTATTTATGTACAAAAAAGGGTTTTTGCACTCAAAACTGATAGCATATTTTTATTTGCTATATCCTAGTTTAATACTCTACTCTTCGGTTGCCCTTCGGGATATGTTGGTTTTCTCTGTAATGTTTTTTGGCATATATTTTATGCTCTTTACAAAAAAATACATATTTGCTTTTGGAATTTTACTATTGTTGAAATTTATTAAGTTTCAAAATCTGCTTATTTTTGTAGTTTCTTTTTTATTGAGTAGTCTTATCTCGTCTAAAAATAGATTAAAGTATCTATTGTCTGCAAGCTTAATGCTGGTAGTCGTATATTTTATGTTCAGTGATTTTTTTACCATAGAAAGGTTAAACTTTTATAGATGGGCGTTTTACAATGAAAATTTATCTGATGTAACAGACACATTTATACCGTTAAATTCATTCGGAGATGTTTTGTTTAGTGCTGTTCCAAGCGCAGTCAAGATGTTCTTTCGTCCTCTGCCTTGGATGGAAGCAGGTACTTTTCAATTGGCTCAGTTTTTAGAAAACGTGGGAGTGTTTTGTATTATTATGTATATATTGTATTTAAACACAAAGTATAAAATATGGAACTTGCAAAAAGTAAAGTTTTTAAATGTTTTATTGTTGCTTTCACTTGTAATATATGGACTGGTTTCTTACAATAGCGGTACGGCAGTAAGGTATAAATTTCCTTTTGTGACTATATACATAGTTTATTCTCTATATTTTATTTATCAGACAAAGCAACTTTATAAAAAGAGTGTTGAATGTGCGGAATAGTCGGTTTTATAGATAATAATAATAAAATTGATATAGTAAAAGATATGCTTGCTATCCAATCATATAGAGGACCTGATGATAACGGAGTGTATTTTGATGAAAATAGCGGCATGCACTTTGGGCATAATCGCCTCTCTATTCAAGACCTTACTTCTCACGGACATCAACCTTTTGTAAGTGATTGCGAAAACTATGTCATAGCTTTTAATGGAGAGGTTTATAACTTTAAGACAATACGAAAAGAGCTTGAAGCTTTAGGATATAAGTTTATCTCAAATAGTGACACGGAAGTGATCCTTTATAGTTACAAAGAGTGGGGCATAAGGGCGCTTGAAAAATTTATAGGTATGTTTGCTTTTGCTATTTTGGACAAAGTGCAAAACAGACTTTTTTTAGTGCGTGACAGGGCGGGGGTAAAACCTTTGTACTACTATACAGATGAAAAAGAATTTATATTTTCATCCGAAGTTAAATCTTTCCATAAACATCCTAGTTTTAAAAAAGAGCAAAACTTGGAGGCACTGCCTTACTTTTTCCAGTTTGGATATATTCCTGCTCCCTATAGTATATTTAAAAACTGCTATAAACTTGAGGCTGGGCACTATTTAGAATTTGATATTCAAAGTTCACAATTTACTATTTTGAGATATTGGGATGTAAATGATTTTTATTTACAAGAAAAACTTACAAAAGATGAAGCTGAAGTTTTAGATGATCTAGAAGCTATTTTAGATGATGCCGTAGAGTTACGAATGGTTTCTGACGTGCCTGTCGGAGTATTTTTAAGCGGTGGGTATGATAGCTCACTTGTAGTTTCATTACTGGCAAAAAAACAAGGCAAGAGAATAAATACTTTTACCATAGGCTTTGATGATGAAAAGTACAATGAGGCAGAACATGCAAAAACGATAGCAGAATACTTAGACACAAATCATACTGAATACTATATGAAAAACAGTGATATGTTAGATTTGGTAGAGAGTTTGCCGTTTTACTATGATGAGCCTTTTGGCGATAGCTCCGCACTTCCAACTATGATAGTGTCAAAGTTAGCTAGGCAAAGTGTGACAGTTGCTTTGAGCGCAGATGGAGGAGATGAAGCTTTTTGCGGATACAGTAAATACTTTTTTTTAAATAAGTTTCAAAATATATTTTCAAATAGTTTTAAAAGAGAGGTTTTAAAAACAGGCTTAAATCTTTGTAGCGCAAACACAGTTAAATACATCAATGATAAACTGCCAAAAAACCTAAAGCAGACAAATATAAAAGATAAATATATAAAGTTTAAAAGAGCTATAAATAGCCGTAGTTTGGAAGAGATGTTTGAAAATGCAAGCAGTTATGTAGACAAAAATGAAATAGCTGAGTTTTTAAAAGTTCAAAGAAGCAAAAAAGTTTTTAAAAAATGGGGTAAAATTGGTGACATTGAATTTTTAGATCAGATGATGGCAATTGACTATAAATTGTTTATGAACGATGATGTACTTACTAA
>NZ_JALOAA010000074.1 GCF_023229025.1 Sulfurimonas sp. | reverse complement strand
TAATGTAGAGTAGTCTAAATAAAGTAAGGCGGCATTTTCTAGCCTTGCTTTTTTTTAATATGAATCTACAAAAAAACTCCCCACATCTACATTTAAAGCTTTAGAAATTTTGTATATATGTTCTAAGTTAAACCTCCTGTTTTTAGCAGAATTTTCAGCATTAGCATAAAAAGCTGATGATTTTTGCCCTATCTTTAGAGCTAATTCTAGTTGAGTGACTCCTCTTTTTTGCCTCTCTTTTTTTATATTTGCTGAAACTTGTTTGATGAAACTTTGAACTTCTTCATCATCAGCAATGCATAAACCATCAAATACGCTCAATATAATTCCTTTAGTAATAATTTAACACTTATTTAATTTTTCGTGGCTATTATTAAATAATATGATTATTATAAAATATTATAATCTATGCGTCAATTACCTCTAGGTAATTGACCTATAGGTTAAATAAAAAGGGGTTTTATGTTTTACTTAAAAAAGAGAAGCGATTTAGATATAGAAAAACTGACTACTCAAAACAGTAAACTATATAATTTAAATCAAGAGTATATAGAGAAAAATAAACTTTTAGAAGAGGAGATAGATAGACTCAAAAAGAGTGCAAGAAGTGCAAAATTAAAAGAAACACTTGTTGATTTACTATTATCAGGTTGCACAAGCAATATTGAGCTTATACAGAAAGATTTTTCTGGAAATGTAAAGCTATTGGCTGATATGCAAGAGCATTCGAAGAACTCATCACTTGGGTCAATAGAGAGTGTTTTTTCAATCTCTGAAAATTTAGCAACTTTGATGGAGTCGATAACTGAGTCTAATGGTGAAGTTGCAAAACTTACAGAGGGAATTAATGATGTTTCATCTTTAATGATGCTTATCAATGATATAGCAGATCAAACAAATCTTTTAGCGCTAAATGCTGCGATTGAAGCAGCAAGAGCGGGTGAGCATGGACGAGGATTTGCAGTAGTTGCTGATGAAGTGAGAAAGTTAGCTGAGAGGACGCAAAAGGCAACTAAAGAAGTTGAAATCACTATCAACACATTAAAGCAAGAATCATATAACATATCCGAAAGATCTCAAATAATGACATCAATAGCTCAAAAATCTGAAAGCCTAACAAATGACTTTGAGCTAACTCTTCAGGAGTTTGCTGATGATGGTGAAAAAATTGCACTTTCTATAGATAATGTACTTGATGAAACATTTATAGGTTTAGTTAAGCTAGATCATCTTTTATTTAAAGCAAATGCATATAGCGCTTTTATTCATGAAGATGATAAAGCATACTTTTCAAATCACCATGAGTGTAGATTAGGCAAGTGGTACGATAGTGGAATAGGTAAAGATAGGTTTGGACATACAAAAAGTTATAAAGACATGCTTAATCCACATAAGTTAGTACATAAAAATATTATAGATGCTATAGAGTGTATAAAAAATGGTATCTGTAATGATTCTGAAAAGATTATAAAAAACTTCAATGCCGCAGAGACTTCAAGCAAAAAATTGTTTGAGTTATTGGATCAGTTAGCATTAGAAAGATAGACATGGCTTTAAATGAAATGAAAACTTTTATCTGTGCTATAGACTTAGAAACAAATGAGATTTTGTATGCAGATGATAGATGCATAAAAAAGGAGGGTAGTCTAGCAGAAAAAATGATTTGTAATTACTGCCCTCTTGAGCGAAATGCTCAAACATCCCCTTTACCAACAAGAATCACAATTAAAGAAAAATCAAATAGGAATAAAAAATGACTGAGCAAAAAAAATTGGAAGCAGAAGTTTTGAGGCTTCTAAACTATGATTCGCTTACAAACTTAGTAAATAGAAATTTTTTGAATTTTTTTATAACTAAATCTATAGAGAGAAGTGCTAAAACATCTTTATACAGTGCTCTTTTGTTTATAAATTTAGATAACTTCAAAGGAGTAAATAATAAGTGTGGAAATAGAATAGGTGATAGATTATTAGTTGAAAGTGCAAATATAATAAAGAAATCTTTGCAAAAGAAAGATGTGATTTCCAGAGTAGGTGGAGATGAGTTTGTTGTATTGGTTGAGACACAAGAAAAAGATGAAACTCATGTGATAAAAATATTTGCAAAAACAACACAAATTATTCTTGAAAATTTAAAAAATTTATGTGTTATTGATAAGTATGAATTTTATATAAGTGCTAGTATAGGGATAAAATTATTTAACAACAACATTGCATCCGCAGACGAACTAATGTTACATGCAAATAATGCAATGTGTAATGCAAAAAGAAATGGAAAAAATACCTTTTGTTTTTTTGATCCAAAGTTGCAAAAGATGATGGAAGATAAGATAAAGTTGACATATAGTTTAAAAGAAGCAATAGAGAAAGATTTAATGAGTTTGTATTATCAAACACAAATCTTTACAAAGAAAAAAGAAAAAATTGTTGGGGTAGAAGCTCTTATAAGATGGAATCATCCAGCAAGAGGTATGATCTCACCTGCTGATTTCATACCTTTGGCTGAAGAGAGTGGACTTATTGTCCCTCTTGGAGAGTGGATTATAGATGAAGTTTGCAAGCAAATAAACATATGGAAGAGTGATGAAATAAAAAAGCATTGGAGAATTTCTATAAATGTAAGCTCTAAACAGTTTGAATTGGATAGTTTTGTAACAACTATAAAAAATATTGTTGATAAAAATGACATCAATCCAACTATGATACGGCTAGAGCTGACGGAGAGTTTATTAATAAAAAATATTGATAAGGTTTTAGATACGCTACATAAATTAAAAGAGATGGGTTTTTCTCTCTCTATTGATGATTTTGGAACTGGCTACTCGTCTCTATCATATCTTAAAAAGCTACCTATAAATGAATTGAAAATAGATCAATCTTTCATAAGAGATTTGACGCTAGACATAAACGATGAAATAATCACTAAAACTATTATCAGTATAGGAGAGCAGTTTGGCTTAGAAGTCATTGCTGAGGGAGTAGAAACCAAAGAACAGTATAAAAAACTTGTTGAAATAGGGTGCGAATATTTTCAGGGTTATCTATTTTCAAAACCTGTGAGAGCAGAACAACTTTAAAATTCATCTTTTTAAACTAAAAAGTTTATCTAAGAATTAAAGTTTTAAAATTAGCGGATGAACTCACTTTTTATTTTTATTATAGGGGAGTGTAATAAATTCTGTGTCAACACCTAATTGCTCTTAAAATTATACCAAGTCTAAAGCGTCTTTTAGTCTCTCCTTAAAGTGAATGTTAAGTTGAGAGATTGTGAGACCCCAGTTTCTTAT
>NZ_JALOAA010000075.1 GCF_023229025.1 Sulfurimonas sp. | reverse complement strand
TACAAAGCTTAAAAATGTTGGAATCACACCAATTATTCTCGGAAACCAAGGGAGTCCCTTTGGGATAGATTTCATCTATCGCGTTATACTTGGAACACTATTAAGTGAAAGTGAGATAGATGGATTTGCTGATGGGAGAACTAAGTTTACTAACCCCGCATTTGTCCAAGCTACCGAAATGATTAAAGAGCTCTATGATAGAGGCTTTGTTAATGTAGACAACGGGTCCTTGCCCTACTTCGTAGATGCCATCGAAACATTTAAGGGAGGGAACGGAGGATTCTTCATTGGATTAACTTCTGATATCGCCCACTGGAAAGATTTTGGGGATGCACTAGGTTATGAAAATATTGGCTACTTCTCGTCGGTTGTTCCCCAAAATGCCAAATACCCTCAGCAACAAGTTAACCAAGGAGCAGGTGTAGGTTTTGCCGTAACAAATTACTCTCCCCACAAGGAGATGGCAGCTAAATATGTCAAATTCATGACCTCCGGAGAAGCGGGGAAAATCTTCATGGAAGCGACAGGTGCAATCGTACCTAACACAACAATCCCTCTTGATACCGACAATGTAATGCTTGCTGAAATACTTGAGAAAATGAATAACCATCCAGTTCCAGATTTCATGAACCGTGTACCTGGTGGAATGATAAATGACTTCTACAATTTCCAAACATTGTATTTCATCTCCAAAGAGATAAGTCAATCCAGATACATTCAGCAAGTTCAAGCCATCTACGAGAACAATCTCTAGGGGCTATCCAGATTCTATTAGTGAAGGCCTGCTTAGGTCTTCACTAATTACTTTGTTAGAAAATGAGGAACTATGAAAACTAAATTAAAACAAGAGGCCAAAGATGGATGGATATTACTCTCCCCTCTCCTATTACTAACTTTTATTTTCCTCCTCTACCCTGTTGTCTCAAACTTTTATTTCAGCCTTACAAAATGGAAGGGGGTAGGCAAGCCCGTTTTTATTGGCTTTGAAAATTACAAGACCCTATTTAAAGATGAAAGGTTTTACAGGTCTCTCAAAAACTTAGGTGTTCTGGTTCTCTATATCCCATTAGGAGTCTTAACCCCATTGGTTATTGCCAATACCTTGCGAAAAGGGTTTAGAGGTTGGAAACTCTATAGAGTCCTCCTCTATTTGCCCAACATATTGGGTCCGGTAATTTTGGGTACTATTTTCTCGGTTATATTGAGCCAAATTGGACCAGTTACCGATCTTCTAACTAAATTAGGGGTAAAAAATGCTCAAGAGATTTACATCCTTGGCAAATCAGCTTCAGCCATAAATAGTTTAGCTTTTATCTTTGTAATCTGGATGCGTGTTGGCTTTGGGTGTATTTATTTTTTATCTGCCATGAGCTCTATCGATGCCAGCCTTTACGATGCTGCCAAAATTGATGGGACCAATGCTTGGCAAGACTTCATCCATATCACCCTTCCAAGTATCCGTTTTTCAATTGAGTTTTTTACAGTATTGGCCTTTATCGAAGTGTTCGCCCGAATGTACGGCATTATTTTCACTTTGACAGGTGGGGGTCCAGGGTATGCAACCTACACCTTGGAATATGGTGTCTACATGATTAGCTTTAGTGCCTACCAGAAGGGATACGCTTCAGCTTGGTCAGTTATCCTTTTCTTCTTCTGTGCTGCCATAGCATTGATACAAATCAGATTAATCAAAAAGGGGGAAAATAATTGAGTAGGTCTAAACTATTGAACAAGTATAAAGTTCGTCGTTATATAACAAATTTTATTACCCTCATTATTCTTTCTCTCTTCTCTCTTGTGATAGTCTACCCCGTCTATTTTGCTGTTATCAGCAGTATCAAAGCCCCGGCAGAATATGTTGTTAATAAGACGGGATTACCGCAAAACCCCACTCTAGACAATTTTGCTAAAGTTCTCACCCAGATGAGTATGTTTAAATTTATGCTCAACACCTTTATTTTAGTTGGCTTTAGTATGGTTCTCTATTTTCTGGTTTGCACTGCTGCTGGTTTCACTTTTGGAAAACTCCGCTTTAAAGGGCGCTTAACAGCCTTCACATTTATCCTTTTTATCCAAATCTTCCCACAGATGGTGATAGCAGGACAAATTTACCAACTCATCAGCAAGATGGGTCTGCTAAATACCCACCTAGGGTTAATTCTAGTTTGGGTAGCTTACTTCGCCCCTTTCGGAACCTATATTATGACCACTTATTACAGTACAATCCCCAAATCATTAATCGAATCAGCGCGTATAGACGGGGCGGGTGTTATTCAGCAATTATTTAAAATTATGATTCCAATTGCCAAGCCGATGATTGGCACTCTTCTCATCATTGGAGCACTGGCCATGTGGCACGAACTTCCATTCTCCATGCTAATACTGCAAAGATTACAACTCAGGACCCTAACTCTTGGAATTGCTTTAATGCAAGGAGAATATGGCTTACCCATCCCAGTATTGGCGGCTGCAATCCTAGTCACAGTAGGTTTCCCTCTACTTCTTTATATTATTTTCCAAAACTACATAACAATGGGAAGTGTAGCCGGATCTGTAAAAGGCTAAAATTATTCCACAGGAGATACTATGAAACAGTCAAACGATTTTGCCCACGACATGATAGACCTAGACCTTACTCCCACACGAGAATTAAGTGTCGCACATCGAGATGTCACTCTAAAATCTAAAACAGATTATGTTATCGAATTAGCAATTCCTTTCTTCCATATGTCGCATGCTGGAACATTTAATTCTACCGAAAAGGAGATGAAAATAGTCCTATTTAGCTTAGAAGCGTATGGCAAAGATATCCTAAGATTTTCGGGAACCTTTTATGATAAACCGATAGAAAAAGAGTCTGTTATGCTCGATATCCACCAATCGTTAGCAAAACAGAAGCTAAGGGTTAAAGAGATGGAGAAAGGTTTATTCGTAATATTAGATGAATCACAAAAGGTAAGAGCCAAAATCTCTAATAAACCCCATGCAGTTAAATATTGGAGTGATTTGCAAAGAGTAGCCGACCCGATGATTGAGATCGAACTTTTTCCTGATGGAGATGAGTCTAACGGGGTCAAATTGATGAGTTATGACCACTTTTTCCCCGGTAAACTAGAATCTATTCCCCTCGGTTACATCAGTGACAAAGAAGATGTTAAAGGGACCCTCTTTTCAATCTATGCCAGACATAACGAACACTTTTACGGAACTGGGGAACGTTTTGGGCGACTCGACTTAGCCGGTAAAACAATAACTCTCGAAAACACAGATGCTCTAGGTACTGCTA
>NZ_JALOAA010000036.1 GCF_023229025.1 Sulfurimonas sp. | reverse complement strand
CATTGTTATCTAAGCCAGACTCCTTCATAGCTGTCTTGATGTGACTGATTGTCTCCTCAACAAGACCCTCTATCATGCTCTCAAATTTCGCACGAGTAAGTTTTACTACAAGGTGTTGAGGTCCCGCTTCCGTCATTGTGATAAACGGTAGGTTAATCTCAGTCTCAGTTGAGCTAGAGAGCTCTTTTTTAGCATTCTCAGCTGCATCTTTAAGACGTTGAAGAGCCATTTTGTCATTTTTAAGATCAATTCCATGCGTATTTTTAAACTCGCTATTTAGGTAATCAACTATTTTATTATCAAAATCATCTCCACCTAAAAATGCGTTTCCATCAGTTGAGAGAACCTCAAAAGTACCGTCGCTTATCTCTAATACGGTAACATCAAACGTTCCGCCCCCTAAGTCGTAAACAAGCACGTTCTCTTCTGCTTTGCTGTCTAATCCGTATGCAAGTGCAGATGCAGTCGGCTCGTTGATAATACGAAGTACATTAAGACCGGCAATTGTTCCTGCATCTTTTGTCGCTTTTCTTTGTGAATCATTAAAGTAAGCCGGAACGGTAATAACAGCGTCAGTTACAGTTGAGCCGATATACGCTTCCGCATCCTCTTTTAATTTACTTAAAACTTTAGCTGAAATCTCTTGCGGAGTGTAAATTTTACCCGCAACATCAACAGCTGCCATTCCATCTTTATCTACGATATTGTAAGTTACCTTATCATGAGCTGCTTTTGCATTCTCTTCACTCATCATAAGACCCATAATTCTTTTGATTGAACTAATTGTCTTGTTAGGGTTTGTAATCGCTTGACGTTTAGCAGGATCTCCTACTAAAACCTCACCTTTGTCTGTAAATGCAACAACTGAAGGAGTTGTGTTTTTACCCTCTTTGTTTGGGATGATTTTTGCCTCACCGCCCTCATAAACTGCTACACATGAATTTGTTGTTCCTAAATCTATACCTATTACTTTACTCATAATTTTTTTCCTTTATTTATCTAATTTGTCGCAAAAGGAACACGTCCCTTTTGCTTTCGCTAGCCCTCGACCAAAGAGGATAAACCGCTATGGCACTGAAGCTTGACACTTTCGTGTCAGAATCTTAAAAAATTGTTAAAGACGACGATATTATATCGTGATACTCTTTTTTTGTATGCTACTTAAGTAGCATAAGCAAAGGTTAATTCGCCACGACTACCATCGCTTCACGAAGCGGTCTCTCTTTATATCTATAACCGGTTTGAAAAGTCTGAACTATCTGACCGCTCTCTACCGTATCACTATCCACGCTTTGAACAGCATTGTGGATATTTGGATCAAATGGTTCATCATGGGAGACCATTGTCACTCCATGTTTTTCTAAAGAGGTTGTAAGCTGTTTGAGTGTTAGCTCAATACCCTCTTTTAATTTTTCAAAATGCTCCTGCGGATCTGCCACGCTTGCCGTAGAAGAGAGTGCCATTTGAAGTGAATCCATAACGGGAATCATATCTTTTGCAAATTTTTCATTAGAATACTCAACTGCCGTATATTTCTCTCTTTCGAGTCTTTTTTTGATATTATCAAAATCAGCATGAACGCGAGCATACTTATCTTTGAGAGATGCTAACTCCTCTTGCAAGAGATCAAATTCGTTCTCAACTGCCTCTGCCTCAGCAGCTGCTTCTTGAGCTAGTTCATCTAGCTGAGTGTCTTCAAGAGTCTCTTCTTGAATCTCTTCATTATTTTCTTTTGACATAGTTGTTAAGTTACTCCTTTTCTAAAAGATTACACTATTATACATATTGAGCGTAATAATGTCAAGTAAAAGTTAAATTATTTAATTTAATAAACTTGAGTCTATCATTATCAACTATGAGAGTTGCCAAAAGAGTAGTTTCTGTTGTATTATTCTAATATATATATTAGATTGGAGAGATAATGAAGTATTTAGCTTGGTTAATAGGCATTTTAGTAACATTGGTAATTATCGTATATGTAGTAGCTTTTACATCATTTGGTAATGGAGTGTTAAAGCCAATTATAGAGCAAAAGATTACGGAGCAGACAAAACTAGAGAGTAAGCTCTCTGTATTTCGCCTTAGCATGAGTGATTTTGAGATAGTCTTAGAGATAAAGGATAAAAACATTATAAAAGCAAAAGGGGATTACGCTCTATTTTCACAAACTTTTAATATCTTTTATGACGTTAATCTTCAAAACCTGCAAACATTAAAACCTTTGACAAATAGTGAGCTAAGAGGAGCATTTTATACAAACGGAAATGTAAAGGGAGATATTGATTTTATGAAGATTGTGGGCAAGAGTAGTGTTGGGGGTAGCGATACTTCATATAATGTAGAGCTAAAAGAGCTAAACCCGACATCTATTATTGCAAATATAAAAGATGCAAAACTAGCCGTGCTTCTCTATATGGGTGCTCAAAATCCTTATGCAACAGCAGATATAGATATGGATATAAACTTTAGAGATATAACGCCGCATAAGATGGATGGAGAGATTATTTTAAAAACCAAAAACGGCAAAATTGATCCAAAATATATGTTAAGCGATTTTAACGTAACTATCCCGCAGACCTCTTTTTCTATGAACCTTGATGCAAACCTAAGGGGCGATGATGTTAATTATAAGTATGAGCTGCTTTCAAATCTCTTTAAAATCAACTCCTCGGGAAAAGTAGTTCCAGAGCCGCTTCAAGCGGAGTTGAAATACTCGCTTAATATTGAGGATTTAGAAGTATTAAAGCCTATAACAGATGCCGATGTTAGAGGTGAGTTTAGAGTAAACGGAAGCGTAAAGGGTACAAAAGAGAAGATGGTTATAGATGGAGTTAGCGACTTGGCTTCATCTGATACTACATTTCAAGCCATATTAAAAGAGTTTGTCCCATCATCAGTAAAAGCCAAAGTTGTGAATCTTGATATTGCAAAACTACTCTATATGGTAAAGCAACCGCACTATACAGATGGACTTTTTTCTATGCAAGCAGATATAAGTGATGCAAGAAGCAAGAGTTTGAGTGGAAAAATCGTAACAACATTAACTAATGGTATTTTTAACTCAAAATATCTAAGTAAGACATATGAGTTTTCATCTCTTATGCCAAAAACTACATTTAACGCTATAACAACAACTGTTTTAAGCGGCAATATTGCCGATACAAAGGTCGATTTTAATTCCAATATAGCAAATATTGATATAAAAAGCGCAAACTTCAACATCAAAGATGCTTCACTTAAGAGTGATTACAGGGTTGTCATACCGAACTTAGATAGCCTCTTTTTTATCACAAACCAGCACTTGAGAGGTCAACTCATAGCAAATGGAGATATCTCAAAGGCAGAGGATTTGGATTTTACGATGTACTCAAATGTAGCTGATGGAAAAGTTGAAGCAAAGCTTCACAATGATGATTTTTATGCAAATCTAAGCTCTCTTAAGACAACTAAACTGCTTCATATGCTTATATATCCGGAAATAGTAGATGCCACAATAGATGCAAAAGTTAAATATAATCTAGCAAAAAGCAAAGGTGTTGCTAATGCTAAAATATCTGATGCCGTTTTTGCAAAAAATCAGATGTTTGACCTTCTTAAACAATATACAAAATTTGATATGTATAGAGAGAATTTTAACGGTGATATAGAGGCAAAAATAGATGAAGAGGATATTTTGGCTTCTGTGGATCTTCGCTCAAAAGAGGCCTCAATTAAGACAGACTCAACAAAGTTAAATACAAAAACAAAACATATAGATACCGATATAACGCTTAGTGCAAAGAAAAATGTAATAAGTGCGAAGTTAAAAGGGGAGATAAGCGCTCCGAGTGTAACTATTGATTTAGAGAAATTAATGAAGTCCGAGGCAGGCAAAGCCATTGAGGAGAAGGTGGATGAGGTTATTAAAAAAGAGGTAAATAAGCTCTTTAAAAAGTTTTTCTAAAGAGCTTGAAAAAGCTCCTCCTCTCCAACAAGAGTCTCTTTTGGCTCTGATATATAGTAGCCTTGCATAAAGTCTATATCAAGCAGAAGCAACTTCTCGTAAATATCCCTTGAGTGTACATGCTCTGCGATTGTCTGCATGTTACTCTGTTTTGCAAAGTGTATGATACTTTTTACAACTTTAAAGTCTTTAGCGCTTACATCAATGTTTTTAACAAGAGAACCATCTATTTTAAGGAAGTTTGCTTCAATATCTATAATGGTTTTAAAGTTTGAGTAACCACTTCCAAAATCATCAATAGAGACTTTTGCTTTAAGTGAATGTATAAGATTTATCTTTTGCTTAAAGAGCTCTATATCGTTAATCTCATCACTCTCAAGTATCTCAAACGTTACTCGTGATGCAAGGTGTGGGTTATCTTGTAGATTTTTAATGATAGTCTCTTCAATATCAGAATTTATAAGATCTGAAAAGTTCATATTTATACTTACAAGCTTGCTGTTGTTTTTAAACGTCTCAAACACAGTAAGTAGGATTCTCTGAGTTAGTTTATAGTGCATATTTGTCTCTTTTATCTGCGGTAAAAAAGCAAACGGAGGAACTATCAAGCCCTCCTTTGTAACAATTCTGACTAAGGCTTCGTATTTAAATACTCTGCTGTGTTTATAGTCGTAAATCGGCTGATAATGGCATATGACTCTCTCTTCATCAATAGCCTCCTTTACAAAGCTAATATCTCCGGAGGAGGATAATTTTTCTGCACTCTCTTTTTCATCATAGCATTCAACTCTGTCTCTTCCGCCTTTTTTAGCAACATAGAGCATTTTGTCGGCTATCTTTATAGCTTCTTGGATATTCTTCTCCAGATATGGATACATATGCAGACCGATTGATACACTTACTCTAATTTCATGATCATCATAAATAAAACGCTCTTTGCTTATATTTTTTCTCAATCTCTCACATGTATCTAGAGCTGATTTTGCTTTATTACGGTTGTTTATAAGAAGTAAAAACTCCTCTCCACCATACCTAACTAGTATATCACTATCTCTGATTGATTCTTTAAATATCTTGCTTGCCTGCGATAAGACGTAATCACCTGTCTTATGTCCGTAGGTGTCGTTTATTATTTTAAATTTATCAAGATCAAGCATTGCCAATGAGTAGTTGGAGAGATTTAGAAGCGGCAGAGTCTCCTCAAGATAGTTTCTATTAAATGTATTTGTTAGCTGATCGGTAAATATCTTTTTTCTAGTGACAAAGTAGTGAAATATCTGCATGATAGTCATAACCATGAGCAGAAGAACAAAGATAATTAACACTACAAAAAATGTCTCTAGTGGCTTAATGGACTCTAATATAATTTTTTGAATATTTGTTGTTATATCAATGTTAAATATTGCTATAACATTTCCATTGCTTATTATTGGGTAGAGATATGTCAAATATAGATTTTCAATATCACTCTGCTGGATTACTTGAGGTTTTTTTGTTGTAAAAACGGTATCATACTCTGGTGAGTTTACATCGAACTTTTGATTAAAATTTGCCTTGTCCGTTTTGGATGCGTCAAGAAGAAATCTAAATCTGCTTTGCTCATCTTTATATAAAATATATACATATTTTACATTTGAAGTTAGCATTAAAGAGATTATGTGTTCATATTCAGCTCTTACATGCTCTTTTTTAAACATAGAAAACATATCATCAACAGTTACAATCTCTGTGGTCTCTAGTATATCTTTTTCTATGTTTTGTAAAATATATGAAATCTGCTCTATCTGATGATTTTGAATCCGCTCAAATATATCCTCTTTTGCTTTTGTTATATCTGTATATATATATACAAAAAAGAGGGCAAGCATAAAGAGCAGAAAAAATATTCCAAACTCTTTTTTTTTTACCATACTTTTTCCTCTTTATAACTCTCTAGCTCTTTGGAGAGCCTAATGTTTTGAAAAAGTGCACGAGACTCTATAATTACTATATTTGGTCTGCCCTTTTTCCAAAAAAATGCACCAAAGCTCTCTGGAATATTTTTTAGCAACTCATAGTTGAGCACAAAAATAGGCTTATTTTTACAATTTTCATCATTTTCTATACTCTCTCTACTCTCCACTACAATTATAGTTGCTACCGCACACTCATCTGTTATTATTAGATAGCTGCTTTTTTTAAGCTCTTCTAGCAGATGTTTGTTGTCGCACCAGAGTGTTACACCGCTATCAACATGAATATTTGAAAATATTTTTTCTAAAATTTGCGCCTTAATATCAACCCTATCCTCTCTTGCAAATAGGGTAATAACAAGAATAAGCAGGAGGATAGATGCTTTCATTTAAAAAGTGTACTCCATAGTAAGCAGAACTCTTCTGTCTATTGCCGAAGCCTGAATGTCTCCTATTGGAGTCTCAGACGCTCTGTCAAATATATTCTCCGCCTTTAGTTTTAAATCTAATCTCCTATTTAGCTTATATATCACTCCAAGCGAGTAGTCAAATCCCTCTTTTATATCTACATCGCCTAGGCTTGTATATTTTGAGTGATAAAGAAGTTCATTATATATATCAAACTTGCCAAAAGTGTTAAAAAGCTGGATGGAAGCTCCTTGTTTAGGACTATAGTAATTATCTCTAAACTGCCTATAAATCTCAATTTTGAGCTTGTTATCTATATTGAAATTATGCTCCATGTTTGCAAAAACAAACTCAAAACTGTTCTCTTTAGTGCTGTTTACGTAGATACTCTCTGAGGGGTTTGTCTCATTCATATCAAAGATTATTGCATCATCTGTTGTACTTCTACCAACTCCAACTCCAAAAATAGTATCTTGGAGTGTGTTATAAATGAGTTCTGCAGTCGTTGTTATGGACTCTGCACTTCTTAAGTCCGGATTAATTTTATAGTTTGGCGAATAAGTTGTTTGTAGAAATGTCGGATACATATAACTCTGCATAGCAAAAAGCTTAAACGTCCACTTCTCATCAAGAAGTGCCACATAGCCCGCTCTAAATATATGCTCGGTAGATGAGTTGTTTAGGCTGTTTTCATAGAAGTCTATTTTTGCACTAAGCGATATTAGATGATTCTCATTTATGTTATATAGGTTCTCGGCAAAAAACATATATATATCTAAATGTTTTGGACCCCAATCTCTTGCATAATCGGCACCATCTATCTTATATTCGTCAATACCGAATTTTTGGTGTTTATGTTGTGCTCCTAAAAAGAGTTCGTTATTTTCGTTTATAAACCTTTTTTCAATAATTGCGCTATAGATTTGAGTAGATATTTGGGTGTCAAGTTGCTTTGGAAAAGGGGCAGAAACCCCTGAGATAGGTATGCCTACCTCATCCTTGTCGTAAAGTTCAAACTTCTCATAAGATGCGGTAAGCATTACTTTTAGATTGTTCTTAAAATATTTGGTAATGTGCGCATATATATCGCTAGTTTGTGTATGTCCATCAAGAGTAGCTGTGCCTAACCCGCTAAAGATATCGTACTTCTCTTTAGTTGCGCCTACTTCAATATCGTAGTCATCTTCTTTTGAAAATTTAAGATAAAATTGACCTCTCTCTCCATCTCTTGAGAGCTCTGAGTTATTTGTAGTATAGTTTTCGTAGTTATTTTGTTTTAAATCAATATTTGCCAAATATGAGTACTCATCAAAAACTCTTGCATCGACTCCCTGCAGTGTTATGCTAGAGAGTGAATCAACAGAGGCTTGAATAGATGTGCCGTTTTCACGAGAGGGGTCTTTAGTAAAGAGTTTTATAAGCAGAGTTCCGGGTTCGTTGCCAAATACTACAGAGTTCCCTGCTTGATAAATCTCTATATAGTCGATAAAGTATAGACCCATTCTTCCATACTGTACCAATGCATTTCCAAGTGTTGCGGAGTTTAGTTCATGAGAGTTTATATAAATTTTTGCAGGAAGAGAGGACATCTGTGTCTCACCGCTTCTAACAAGTGTAGTCATTCCGTTTTTTCTTGGTTGGAGTGTAAAAAATCTTAAAGTTTTTAAAACATCGTTTAGCGTGTAAGCCTGCATTTTATCAAGTTCTGAGCGTGTTATGACTCTTATATGACCGGCACTCTCTTTTTTTGTATGATGGTAAGGCTGTTCCACGCTTTTATACTCTTTTAGAAGTGAATCAAGCGAAGTTTCATCACAAAAACCAAGAGTAAAGAGTAATAAAAGAGGCGTAAAAAAACGCATAAACAGACCTTAAATATAATAAATAATGATGTAAGAGTATATTTAATAAATGCTTAGTTTTTACTTGCATCTGCAAGCGCTAAACAAAAAAGGACTTTTTTTGTGTTTTTTTGTATAGTTTTGATGGCCTGAGTTAAAGTCAAACTAGTAGTAACAATATCATCTATTAAAATAAGATTTTTTTCATTAAAATTTTTAATCTCAAAATCTCTTGGATTTAGCACTCTAAACTCTTTGCTTTTACCTGAGTAAGAGACCCTGTTTTTTGCTCTTAGCTTGTTAAAAAGAGGATTTATAGAGCTGCTCTTTAGTGCTCTGTTTAGAACTGCCGTGTGTGAGTATCCATCTCTAGAGTGATCATCCACCGCAATTGAGGCTATGGTGTGTGGATAGTTGAACTCAGAGGCAAATTTTTTAAAAGAGTTTTTTGCGAGTATAGAGTAGATGTAGTAGCCTAAATCAGTATGCTTAGTAAAAAGAAGCTCTTTTATATCACTATATTTGTAGAAGGAAATTACATCAATGTTGCCTACTATTTTTCGTTTGTAGATAGAGGGGGTTAAAAAACTTTTTTGGCACTTTTTGCAGATATGTGCGAGAGAGGGGTTCTCACACATAAGACATCTCATGCTTTTGCTTTATTTATCCATCTTTAGTACAGACATAAATGCCTCTTGAGGAAGCTGTACTTTTCCAATGGACTTCATACGTTTTTTACCTGCTTTTTGTTTTTCAAGCAGTTTTCTTTTACGGGTAATGTCTCCACCGTAACATTTAGCAGTAACATTTTTACCCATACTCTTGACGGTCTCACGGGCAATAACTTGATTTCCGAGTGATGCTTGAACTGCTACTTCAAAAAGCTGCCTTGGAATAAGCTCTTTCATATTTTTTACTAGAGTACGGCCTCTAGACAGAGCAGATGTACGAGGTACGATTATGCTGAGTGCATCAACAACTTCGCCTGCAACTTTTACATCTAGTTTGACTAAATCACCCTCCTTGAATTCAGTAGGTTCATAATCAAACGATGCATAACCTTTTGAGATAGATTTTAGAGTATCGTAAAAATCAACAATTATCTCATTCATAGGGAGTGAATACTCAAGCATTACTCTATCTTCGTTTAGGTATGTCATCTTATCTTGGATACCGCGTTTTGAGACTAAGAGGTTCATGATGTTACCAAGGTATTGGCTAGGTGTGATAACAGTAGCTTTTACGTAAGGCTCTTCAATTTTATCTATTTTTTGAATTTCTGGAAGTTCTGAGGGGTTTTGCACCTCTACCATAGTTTCGTCTGTAAGGTAGACGTTATAGACAACAGAGGGTGCGGTAGCTATTAGATCGAGATCAAACTCACGCTCAAGCCTCTCTTTGATAACTTCCATATGAAGCATACCAAGAAAACCTACACGAAACCCAAATCCAAGGGCAATAGATGTCTCCGGCTCAAATGAGAGGGAGGAGTCATTTAGTCTTAGTTTGTTCAATGCATCACGAAGCTCTTCAAATTTGTCGGTATCAATTGGGTAGAGACCGGCAAATACAAACGGCTTAGCAGGTTCATAATCTCCTACAGGCTCTAGTGCAGGATTTGCCGCATCTGTAATAGTGTCACCGACGCTAACAACAGAAACTTCTTTTAGACCTAAGACAACAACTCCTATCTCTCCGCTTTTTACAGAAGTAGTCTTTATCTTTTTGAGTGGATGAGGGTACATTAAGTCAAGGACTTGGTGCTCCTCACCATTGCTCATAAGTTTAATACGTTGCCCTTTTTTTATCTCACCGTCAAATACACGAACAAGAGCAAGTGCGCCTAAATATTGATCAAACCAAGAGTCATAAATTATAGCTTTAGTAGTAGCTTGCGGGTCTCCGGTAGGAGCAGGCACTCTATCAACTATAGCGTCTATTAGTTCACGAATCCCTACGCCGGTTTTTGCAGATACCAAGACGGCATCAGTCGCATCTATACCGATACTTGTCTCAATCTCCTCAGCTACTTTAACAGGGTCGGCTGCAGGAAGGTCTATTTTATTTATGACAGGTATAAGTTCTAGGTCGTTATCAAATGCCAAGTAAACATTTGCGATAGTTTGAGCTTCAACACCTTGAGCCGCATCTACGATAAGAAGAGCACCGTCGCTTGAAGCTAACGATTTGCTAACTTCATAAGAGAAATCAACATGACCGGGAGTGTCTATTAGGTTTAGTATATAGTGCTCGCCGTCTTTAACGTAGTCAAGTCTAACACTTTGAGCCTTTATGGTAATGCCACGTTCTTGCTCAATGTCCATAGTATCCATCATCTGCTTGCCAAGTTCTCTATCGCTTACGCTTCCACACTCTTGGATAATGCGGTCAGCTAAAGTACTCTTTCCATGGTCAATATGAGCGATGATAGAGAAGTTTCTAATGTTTTTCAATGATTTCCCTTAATTATGCAAATAGCGAGTTTACGCTCTCGTTATGATAGACTCTACGAATAACTTCTGCAAAAAGCGGTGCTACAGTAAGTACTACAATCTTCTCATGCGGTTTTGATTCTAAAGTATTTGTGATGATTAGTTCGTCTAGTTCACCATTTTGTATATTGTCATAAGCGTTACCGCTAAGGACAGCATGAGTAGCACAAGCAATAACGGAAGTAGCACCTCTGTTTTTTAGTGCAGTTGCAGCTTTGACCATAGTTCCGGCAGTATCAACCATATCATCAATCATAATGACATCTTTTTTGACTACATCTCCTATAATGTTCATGACTTCACTCTCGTTTGCTTTTTCACGGCGCTTATCTACTATTACCATGTCAAGACCCATTCTTGAAGCAAAATAACGAGCACGTGCAACACCACCGATATCAGGAGACGCTATAACCGGATTTTTAAGGTTTTTACTTCTTATATAGTTCTCAAAAGTAACAGAACCGTAAAGATTATCAACCGGAATGCTAAAGAAGCCTTGAATTTGCCCGGCATGTAAATCGATTGTAACAACTCTATCTATGCCGGCAGCCTCATACATATCAGCAACTAATCTTGCGGTAATCGGAACACGCGGTGCAGCTTTGCGATCTTGTCTAGCATAGCCGTAGTATGGAACAACAGCAGTAATGCTTGAAGCTGATGAGCGGCGAAGAGCGTCTGTCATGATAAGAAGTTCCATGAGATTGTCGTTTGAAGGTGCGCCGGTTGATTGGATAATAAATACGTCACGACCACGAACACTCTCAGATACTTGAACTGAAATCTCGCCGTCACTAAATTTTTTTATATCAGCTTTAGCCAATGGAACGTCTAGGATTTGACAAACTTCTTTTGCAAAATGAACACTAGAAGAACCTGCAAAAATTTTATAACCGCGCATAAGATACCTTTAGAAAAATTTAGCGAAATTATACAAAAATAGTGCTGAGAAGTTGTTAAAATGAAAAATTTTAAAGAGTGCTCTTAGATGCTAAATAGTACTTTAGCATCTAAGAGTTTTATCTAGCTTGTTTGATGGCATCAAGAGCAGCTTCATAGTTAGGTTCTGCCGTAACCTCTTTTACAATCTCTTTATATACGATAGTTCCGCTTCTATCTATCACAAAAACAGCTCTTGCACTGAGTCCTTTTAGCTTGTTATCAGCCATTAAAACACCATAAGCTTTGCTTACCTCTTTATCTAGGTAATCGCTTGCAACAGAGAGGTTTTCAATACCGCTTGTAGTACAAAAACGCTCAGAAGCAAACGGCAAGTCCATTGAGACAACCGTTGTTTCGCAAATATCAAGACTATTTACATCCTCGTTAAATCTTCTAGTCTCAGCCGCGCATGTATCTGTATCTAGAGAGGGTACGGTAATTAGAAGCTGTATTTTATCTTTTGCTCCGCCTATTTCTACACTATTTAAGTCTGTTCCAATAGCAGTTGCGATAGGAGCTTTATCCCCTACACTAACTGCATTGCCCTCTAAATTTACTACTGCTCCTTTAAACATTGTTGTTTGCATAAAGATTCCTTAAATTTTTTTTAATTATATTATCATAAAAATTATGTAATTTATCTTTTATGAGTAGTTTTTTTTGTATAATTATTATATATGATACAGATAAAAACTATTATGAGAGTGTAAATGCAAAATCCTTTTGAGAGCGGGCATATCAAAAATTATCTTCTTTTTTATGCAAGTATTGTCGTGATAATGGTGCTTTTTTTTATAGCTACATCTCTTTTTCATGAGGAGGCAGTAGTTGAGCAGAAGATATTTGAGGCTGAGACAAACAGCACAAAGATGATTGATAAAAGAGAGCAGAGCGCAGAAGAAGAGGCGACAAAAACAGAAAGGTTTAAGCTACTAGATAGAGCTTATTAATTCTCTTTTGTCACAATATAGAGCTGCTCATGATTTAAACGCTTTAGTATATCCATAACAGTTACAAAGTCTTGAAATCTTGACTCTTTATCGCTTCTAAGAACTACCGTCTGATCCTTTGAGAGCTTAGATAGTTTTTCTTCAAGTGTTTTTATGTCAACCTTCTCTTTTGCAAGAAAGAGTTCGCCCTTCGCATTTACATATACCGTAACCTCTTTTTTTACGTCCTCTTTTGAGGATGCTTTAGCACTAGGAAGCTCAATAGGGATTATGCCTTGATTTACAAATGTTGCCGTCGTTAAAACCATGACCAAAAGAACAAGCATGATGTCAATAAAGGGAATGACATTTATATCATCAAATCTTTTTCTTATTTTTTTACATTTTGCCATTAGTTGTTTCTTATCTCTTTATCTTGTGCAACATCAAAAATAGTCAATATCTTCTCAACCTTGCGAAGCAGTATGGTATAGGCAATAATAGCAGGCATAGCGACTATTAGCCCCATTGCAGTGGCCTTTAGTGCAAGAGCAAGTCCTACCATTATCTTTTTTGCATCAATTGCTCCAACATCACCCATCGTATAAAACGTAAGCATAATTCCTATAACAGTTCCAAGAAGCCCGACATATGGAGCATTTGAGCCTATAGCGCTTATGATGCTTATGTTGTCGGTTAAATCAATTTCAAGGGTGTCTCGGTGATCATATTTTTCTATATCGACAGTCGCATAAAACATCATGCGCTCAATAAAGAGCCAAAGCGTTACTATACTCATAAGAATAAGAAGCCCAATGACACCATAATCAAGTCCTGTTTCTGCATATGCTAAAATATTTTGTTCCACTAATCTTCCTTAAATTTTAATATAACTGTTGTTCCGACATTTGGTTTTGATTTGAAACTCATAGAGATGGCGTTTGCATCGCAGAATCTCTTTACCATGCTAAGCCCTATGCCAAACCCTTTCATATTTTTGTTGCTTTGATAGTAGTCGTCAAAAATTTTTAAAAGTTCTACTTCATCCATCCCACAACCGTAATCTTTTATGGATAGTGTGTGATTTTGCAATTCTATATCTATTTTGTGAATATCTTGTGAATATTTTACAGCATTGTCTATAAGATTGTCAATTACTTTGGATAAGCCTATTTTATCACTCTTTATCTGTGAGGAGGATAAGAGAAGTTTAAACTCTATGTGTGGGTAAATGCGATTTAAAAACTCAACTCTATTTTGTATAAGCTCGCTAAGGTCAAATTTTTCATCTTCAACATTTGAGCTTTGAAGTTTTATCATGTAGTCAAGTTCATTATATCGCTGCTGTAGCATCTCACAAGCACTCTTAATTCTCTCAACTCGTTTTAAATCTTTTTCACTCTCAAGACTCTTTTTTAACATATGTATATTTGTTTTAATCGTGCTTATGGGGAGGTTTAGCTCATGAAGAGTCTCTTTTGAGAGGTTTTGAAGGTTGCTTACATGCTCAAAGAGAGGATCAATAGAGAGTTTTGAGATAATTGCTCCGGCAAAAATGCTTAGAAGCAGAAGTATAAAGAGCAGCAGGTAGAGATTTTCTACTTCCACAACAGAGATAAAGTAGTATAAAATAGCCATAAGAAGAGTTACGGTTAGCATATAGTATATAAAAATATTGATACGAAGATTACGAAACAAGCCTGTACCCTATACCTCTGACATTTTCAATATTCATCTCAGGAACAAGCTGTTTTATACGCGCTATGTAAACCCTTACTGCTCCATCACTTCCGCCTTCACTGCTGCTCCAAAGCTCATCTAAAATCATCTCTTTTGGCACCGTGTTGTTTATATGTTTCATAAGTAGCAGTAGAAGTTCATACTCTTTTTTTGAGAGTTCTAACTCCTGCTTATTATATAAAATTCTCTTGTGAAGAGTATCATGAGATAGCATACCGCAAGATTCACTCACAGCTATGTTTGTACGTTTCATAAGCGCACTTATCCTCAAGAGCAGCTCATCCGCGTCAAAAGGTTTTGTAATATAGTCATCCGCGCCGCTTAAAAAACCTTTTTTTAGTATCTCTTTATCTTTATGGGAGGTTAAAAATATAGCAGGAGTATCGTCGTTTGACTCTCTTAGCTCCTTTAAGAGCGTCATGCCGTCGATTATTGGCACATTTACATCTAGAAGATAGAGATCAAACTTCTGCTGATAGGTTATATCTATGGCACTTTGACCGTTTGTTACATGCACAACGTCATAGTGGGCATCTTGTAAAAAATCTATAAGAGTATCTGCAAAAAGCAGATCATCTTCAAGCAGTAAAATTTTACTCAATGCTCTCAATTGCCCAGTTTATAACTTTACCTGCATACATAGGAACAACACCGTTGTAACTCTCAGGTATAACAAAAGGTCGTTTTTCTAAAATAACCTCTTTGAATTCCGGACAAAGCCCATATATATTTTGCGCATTATCACTTACAAAAGCTTGAAGATTATCAAGTTTGTCATACTGCTCAAATATCTCACATAGAAGCTGAAGTGCAATCGGCGCGCTAAATACTCCTGCCGCACACCCTGAAGACTCTTTCTTCTCTTTTGAGTGCGGTGCCGAGTCTGAGCCAAACATAACTTTAGGGTGCGCCTCTAGAGCAACGCTAAGTAGTGCGTCCAAATCTTCTGGTCTTTTTGCAATCGGCTTACAGAAGTTATGAGGCATCATCATCCCGCCAACTACGTCATCAAGAGTTAAAAGAAGATGATGAACAGTTATAGTAGCATATAGATTTTTATGTTTATCAAGCATCAAAACAGCCTCTTTTGTCGTAATATGCTCCATTATAATTTTTAGGTCTGGGAAATTAGTCGCAAGAAGGTCATAGATGCTCATAAACTCCGCTTCTCTATCCATCACAAAACCGTCACTCTCGCCATGTACGCAAAGAGGGATTCCAAGAATGCTCATCGCTTCAAGGGTCTCACGCATCTCCTCTATATCAAACGAGCTAACGCCATCCTCAGAGTTTGTTGTAATTCCTGCCGGATAGAGTTTAATCGCCGTAATATAGTCTTTTACATCAGCTAGAAATTTCTTGTCGTAATTTTTATAAAAAAGTGTCATGTAAGGTTCAAAATAGTCGTTTGGAACTGCGGCGATTATGCGTTGTCTGTAAGCCTTTACATCTTCTAGCGTTGCAACAGGTGGAATGAGATTTGGCATAATTAAAGCTCCGCTAAAGCTATAGGCACTAAGTGGAGCAACATTCTCAAGCATGACAGCGTCACGCAGGTGCAAATGCATATCAAGAGGCATTAAAAGGGTATGAGTTTTCATGGTTTTATCCTTAGAGTTTCTGCAAAATTGGTCGAATTATAACAAAGATTCAATTAGAGCAGTTTTTTAGCCTCTATAATTAGCTCATTAATTGCCTTTTCATAGAGCTTTGCATCTTCAAGTTTTGTTGATTCAAATCTAGTTACCAAAACAGGAGTTGTGTTGCTAGCACGCACAAGCCCCCACCCATTTTGGAAGTTTATTCGCACGCCGTCAACATCAATAATATCTCTAATCTTTGGAAAATCTTTTGGAGGATTTTTAAGAAGCTCTTTTACTCTGTCTATAATCTTGAACTTTTCGCTCTCTGTTGTGTGAACTTTTATCTCCTCGGTTGAGAAAACTTGCGGGAGTTTTGCAAGCTCAGCATCTAAATCAATTCCGTCATGTATGAGTTCTAACATTCTAAGAGTTGCGTAGATTGCATCGTCGTAACCAAAGTAACGATCTTTGAAAAATATATGTCCGCTAACTTCACATGCAAGGTCTGCACCGACCTCTTTCATCTTGACTTTTATATTTGAGTGACCTGTTTTGTACATGATTGCAGTAGCGCCGCGGCGCTCTAGCTCATCATACATCACTTGCGAGCATTTTACCTCTCCCACAACAATAGGCTTATCCATCTTCATAGCAAAGAGCAGTGCCATCATGTCGCCCTTTATGTTATTTTTGTGAGTAAGAACAGCTATGCGGTCTGCGTCTCCATCATAAGCAAAAGCAATGTCTCCGTCAGTTTTTAGTAGTTTTTTTACATCTTCTAAATTATGCTCATCAGATGGGTCTGGGTGATGATTTGGAAAAGTACCGTCAGGTTCAACGTACAAGCCTTTGGTGTTTAGATTTAGTGCTCTGAAAATATCTTCGGTAACTACTCCTGCAACGCCATTTCCGCAGTCATAAACGATGCGAGTCGGCATACCTTTTAGATGAGCAAACTCATTTACCAAAAAGTTTATATATCTTGCAGCGGCATCTATCTTTGTAACTTCTCTTTTTACCTTAACAGGAAACTCCATAGCTTCACATTCACGCCCTAGAGCATAAATCTGCTCGCCAAAAAATGGCGTTTTATCTACAGTAATCTTAAATCCGTTGTACTCGCTTGGATTGTGAGAACCGGTAATCATAATAGAGGCAGAGGGAGTGATGCCACTCCACTCTTGATAGTTTGTAAAGTAGTTGACAGGTGTTGGAACAAGCCCCATATCTAGAACTTTTTTACCGCCGGCATTAAGCCCAGAAACAAGGTACTCAAAGAGAATAGGGGAGTGGCTTCTAGCATCGTACCCCACAGCCACATACTCACCCTTTATCTTAGAAGCCAAAGCGTAGCCTATGCGAACAACACTCTGCTCATTTAACTCTTTTTCGTAAATCCCTCTGATGTCATACTCTCTGTAGATGCTCACTATTTATGCCTTATGTGGTTTTGTAAACGTATTTTACAACAACTCTCTTTTTATTTGGCAATAAATAGTGATAAATATTAGTCTCTATATAAGCCTACAGAAAAATAATCATCTCTAACATGAGTTTGATATAAGCTTTTATCTCTCTATTAAAGTATAAGATGCAACTTTTTTGTTAATGAAAAATGCAATAAAAGAAGTATAATTCTAAAAATTTTCAAGGAGTTGTAATGTTTATTGCGGCTTTGTCTATATTAATCGGATTTGTTCTGCTTGTTTGGAGTGCTGATAAGTTTGTTGACGGGGCAGCTGCAACTGCTCGTCATGCCGGTATGCCTTCACTGCTCATTGGAATGGTTATTGTGGGGTTTGGCACTTCTGCACCTGAGATGGTTGTCTCGGCAATGGCGGCTCTTGATGGCAACCCTAACCTTGCACTTGGCAATGCCGTTGGCTCAAATATTGTAAATATAGGACTTGTTTTAGGTGTTACCGCACTGATAGCTCCAATAATGGTGCACTCAAATATTATTCGCAAAGAGATGCCTATTTTGCTTTTAATTACGCTAGCTTTTGGTGCGATACTTTTAAACAATGAGATTTCATATATGGAAGCCGTGCTGCTTCTTGGCGGTTTTTTTGCTTTGATTGGGTGGTCTATATTTTCTGCCTTAAAAACTCGCAAAGATACACTTAAAGATGATATAGAAAAAGAGCTTCAGACGGATGGAATGACACTCCCAAAGGCAATTACTTGGCTGGTTGTCGGTCTGCTTTTGCTTATTCTTAGCTCTCGTATTTTAGTGTGGGGAGCTGTAAATATTGCCACCTCTCTTGGCATCAGCGACCTGATAGTAGGTTTGACAATAGTAGCTATCGGCACATCTTTGCCAGAGCTTGCCGCATCGGTTATAGCAGCAAAAAAAGGAGAACATGACATCGCCATCGGCAATGTTGTTGGTTCAAACATGTTTAATCTCTTAGCTGTAGTCGGAATTGCCGGTGTAATTACGCCGATAAGCAATCTTGACCCTCAGGTTTTAACCCGCGACTGGGCAACTATGACAGCTCTTACAATTGCACTCTTCGTAATGGCATATGGTTTTGGCAAAAAGGGAAAAGTCGGTAGAGCAAAAGGTATTTTTCTGTTAACTTCCTACATAATGTACAATCTATATCTTGTCTTTGGCGTAATGAGCTCTTGAGGTTGTGTTTTTTATTTTTAATCTTGCTTTGCTATCATTATAAAAAAATTAAAAGAAGATTATTATGAGCGAAGCAAAGAGTATTTACCTAAAAGATTATAAAGCGCCTCAGTTTCAGATAAAAACATGCGATTTGGTGTTTGAGCTTTTTGAAGAGCATACGCAGGTTACAAACTTGATGAACGTAGAAAAAGTGGACAAAGGGTGCAAGGATATAGTTCTTGACACAATAGATTTGGAGCTTTTTGAGATATATCTAAATGACGTAAAGCTAGATAACAGCAGATATGTCATAGAAGAAGAGAGCTTAAGAGTCTTGGATGTGGGCAATGAGTTTAAGCTTATAATTATCAACAAAATATATCCGCAGTTAAACAGTGAGCTTGAAGGGCTTTACAAGTCCGGAAACATCTTCTGTACGCAAAACGAGCCTGAGGGCTTTAGACGCATTACTCCCTACATTGACCGTCCTGATGTTATGGCTGTTTTTAAGACAACTATTGTTGCAAACAAAGAGCGTTATCCTCTTTTGCTTAGTAACGGAAACAGAGAGTCGAACTTTAGACTAGATGATGGAAGACATGGGGCTACTTGGTTTGACCCGCATCCAAAACCTTCATATCTTTTTGCACTTGTTGCGGGAGATTTGGGAGTTGTGCAGGATAAGTTTGTTACAAAAAGCGGTAAATATGTAAGACTGTACATCTATACCGACAGAGGCAATGAATCAAAATGCAAACATGCCATGAAATCGTTAAAAGATGCCATGAAGTGGGATGAAGAGGTTTATGGACGAGAGTATGATTTAGAACTCTATAACATTGTAGCGGTTGATAGTTTTAACATGGGAGCGATGGAGAATAAGGGGCTTAATATTT
>NZ_JALOAA010000035.1 GCF_023229025.1 Sulfurimonas sp. | reverse complement strand
AATTATTACACTTGATAGTAGAATTTATAGGGTAAAGTAATAAGTAAAGACAGAAATTAATTAAGTTAAAAAATTGTCTTGATTTTTTTGACCATTATAATATTGTCAATAAACTTATGTTCATACTTCACTTTCCCTATTTTTTATAAAAAGGTTTGAGTACTTGTTATTTTACCAAGTAGATGTAGAGTTCTGAACGGTTTATACTTATATTATAAACTTTCGTGCTTTTCTAACTAAGTATATAAAAGGATGTCTGATTTTTGCTTCTTTTTTTACAAATTTATAATAAAAGAAATTATACTCATTCTTAACTAGGTATAACTCAAATTTACTTAATGAAAGACTAAGTATATGAGAATAAATTTTCCTGCTTTTTTCTGTATTAATAGAGCCTAAAATTCTTGCAGCTGGAATAAGTGCTTGCATTCTTTGTTTTTTAAGTGCCTTAACAAGCGGTGTGCCCTGAGTTTCTTTATCTATAATCTCACTATAAGTAATTGCTGTTTGAGCAAATGCTTCAGCAGATTCAATATTCATTATAGTATCTGACACAGAATTTTTATTTACAGCAATTCTCATAACATATAATACATTTTCAATATGCATAACTCTTTTAGCATCTATCATTAATCTAGGATATGACTCAGTATCAGCAAATCTTAAATCTTCTCTAAACTTAAAATTGATTTTATTAATATAGGACAAGTTATAAAATTTACACCATGGTGCAGGGTGATAAGAACCTAGCAAATATTCTTTTCCTGTTATAACTTTGTTTATTGGTTGATTTAATTTAGATATTTCTTTTTCAGTAGAAAAATTAAAAGATAGTATTTCCAAGTCATGTTTTTCGGCAGTATCGTATAGAATTTCAAAGGCATTGTTGCTAACTAAAGAATCATCATGCTCTAAATAAGCTAAATATTTTCCACTTGCATAACTGATTCCAAGATTTGCTGCATTACCAATACCACCATTATTTTGATTTACAACGATCATATTGTTGCGCTTTAGAGCATAGTTTTCTAAAATATTTTTTGTATTGTCAGTGCTTCCATCATTTACACAAATTAATTCAAAATTTTGAAATGTTTGCTCATAGATTTTATCTAAAATATGTACAATAAAATTTTCAGCATTATATACAGGTATTACTATACTTATTTTAGCCATCATATTTCTCCAAATACCGCTTAATAGTCTTAACTATTCCACTATCAAAATTTTCATCAGCTTTTCAGCCTAGTTTGTTTTCTATTTTTATACCATTTATGGTATAGCATCTGTCGCGCTAAACACGGTCCTTTATAAAAGTTATTAAGCTTTTGTATGAAGGCAATTTTGAATTATTTTTTATTATATGAGCCTCATTTAATATATTGTATATTATATCTACTATTTGAAGATTTGTTCTCTTGTTTCTTTCGTCTATAGATATAAACATTAACCTTTTTGTCAGTGTTATAAACTAAGTATATTTCTTTAAGCAGTAGTTTAATACAGATATTTTTATTCTTGCCTTAGTTTAAAAACATACCGCAATCTTTTATCAGTAATTAGTAGTAATAAATGATGGTGCTCACAACTGGACTCGAACCAGTGACTTTTACCTTGTCGAGGTAAATATGCTATGTTTTTAAGTGCCTATTTTGTGGGTTGTTAAGGCTTTTAAAAAAGCCTTACCCCACTTTTTACCCCACTTAGAAGTATATTTATTTATCTTCCAACTTCATCCATAACTTGAGAATAAGGTACTGTTTTCATCTTTCCGCTTCTGTAGTCTTCTACCGCTGAAGATACTCTTACTCTTGCTTCGTCTTTTGAAATAGAGGGATAGCCGTCATCTTGCAAATCTTCAAGTATATCTACTTGCTTTTTGTTTTGGTTTAAAAAAGATAATAATTGATTATAGAAGCTATCATTTACATTTAAAACTAAGGAGTGCATATTAATCCTTTTCATATTTTTCGTTATTATAACATAAGAGATATTTTGTTAATAATGATACCTGCACTGTGCTATCAAAATAGCATTATCAGTAACCTTGTAAACTAGCCTATGCTCTATGGTTATTCGTCTTGACCAGTAACCCGACCAGTTATATTTTAGCGGTTCAGGTTCGCCAGTGCCCTTAAACGGTTCTCTTTTTATCTCTTTGATAAGCGTATTTATCTTTTTTAAAATCTTCTTATCGGTTTGCTGCCAATAGAGATAGTCTTCCCACGCTTCATCTGCAAAAGTCAGGTTCATTCTTCTATAAGCTCTCTAGTTTTACCTTGACCTGCTTCAAGCTGCTTTATCGCACTGTTTAATCTTGATGCGTTTGTCATACTTTGCATAAGGTATGCCGTCTCTTCTATCGATTTATAATCATCAAGAGAAATCATCACTACAGGCTCTTTATTTTGTCGTGTGATGATAATAGGAGAGTGATTATTTACAACAGTATCTATAGCAGTAGCTAGATGTTGTCTCATTTGAGAAAATGTCATAGTTTGCATTTTTGCTCCTTTTTTAAATATATGTACAAATTTTAGTACATATATGTTAAGAGGTTACTTAAGAAATTAAATTTTCTATTCTCATTAAAGATTGTTTAGCTCCTTTAAGCAGTAGGCATTTTTGTTTTTAACAGATTTTGGACAAAAGCATTTAAAGAAACACCAGCCTTTAATGCTTCTTGATGAATTTTTTGATGCAACTTAGGGTCTATTCTAACATTAAACACACCCTTGTATGTCTTTTGCGGTTTTCTGCCTAGCTCTTTGCAAGTTTGTAGATATTCATCAACTGCATTGTGAAAGTTTGTCTCTAGTTCGCTTGCACCATCTGCTTCAAAAGTTACTAAATCATCTATAAGCTCTATTTTTCCAAAGAAGAGCTTATCTTCACTCGAATACTCTATTGAGCCGATATAGCCTTTATATTCAATTGTATTAGCCATTATAGTATCTCCTTTAGTTTGAGTTGTATCTGCTTAACAAGATAGATTTTTAAAATATTGCTTGGATGTGGTTTGTGTAAGTTTATGAGACTATCTTTCTCTTTGTTATAAAACTTCACGGCAGAACCGCTACCCTCTACTTTTTCATAACCAAAACCCAAAAGCAAAGTTTGAAGTTCGTCAAATGTCAAATCTTTGTATGGTGGTATTTTTAAAAATCTCTCAAGTAATTTATCTTTTTTGCTCATAATAAAATGATACCATAAAATAGTTACAAAAATACATATGGCTAAAGATTATTGACATAAAAGTATCCTTTGGGATACAATGTTTCTATGTATAAGGAGCTTGACAATGAATAAACTAGAACTTACAAATTTTGATATAGCAGAGTATCTTGATGATAAAAAAGTAATAGCCGAGTATCTATCTCAAATCTTAGCAGATGGAGATATGGACGAACTCTTAGAAGCTATAGGACATATAGCAAAAGCAAAAGGGATGAGTCAAATAGCAAAAGATACAGGGCTTGGAAGAGAAAGCTTATACAAAACCTTTCATCAGGGTTCAAAGCCTAAATTTGACACTATTGCAAAAGTGCTCAACTCTCTAGGCGTAAAAGTGCAGGTATCGGCGTAGGCATAACCTACTCACTCCGGAGATATTTTAGACTTTTGTATCCTTAAATTATATCTCTTCTTTAAACTGCCAATTGATATTAAATTTATACTCCAAAATAAACTCCAGCTCTTGTTCGGTAAAGTCATTTGTTATTGAATAGATAATCCTTATTTTATGATTATTTAATGTAATTAAATTATCATCAACTTCTTTGTGTTTCTCGATAATTTTAGCAATGTGCTCATCAAATTTAACGTCAATAATATATGAAACAAGTAACTCAATCATGTTGAGTGAACTATCAATGTTTTGATGTTTAGCAACCACGCACTCGCCCAACAAATACCCCTCTTCATCTTCAAGAATATAATTTTGTGAAAATTGAGCAAGATAAAAATCTAAAATTTCTCGAAATGCTAAGTTTTGATATTTTTTAAACCACTTATAATAGATTCGATCAATGTAAGTGTCAAAATCTTCCAATTTATCAAATTTATTTATCTGCCCCGTTTGCAAAAACTCTTGCAAGTCTTGTTTAGTAAAATATTTTTCAAGCAGCGATATTATGGGGCGACCCTCTTTTTTCCACTTATAATAAGTATTGGGCGACTTGAAAAAAAGAAGTTGAGAAATTAAAGTGCGCATGCGTACCCTTTTTTTATTCTAATTTTACCATAATAAGTAAAAATATACAAATTTAATACAAAAGATTACTTTTTAAGTAATACATAAGGTTACCTATAGGATAATTGTAATACTTAAAAAGATATGTATTTTACTCAATAAGTAAAATAGCAATAAGGATAAAAATATGAAAGAGTATTACACAAAAGAGTATTACACAACGGAAGAAGTAGCAAAAGGAATAGATGGGTTATTACCAATATCTAAAACAACACTCAGAAATTTAAGGCTAAAAAGGCGTATTCGTTTTAGTAAGGTCGGGAATGTTTGTGTTTATAAAAAAGAATGGATCCAAGATTATATAGATAAAAACGAAGTACAACCAATAGCAGGATAGTTACCTTAGTTCTCGCCCCTACTAAAGATTGAAAACAAAAGGCTTATATAAAAACACACTTTTAAAGGTTAAAAGCGGTCTACAATCTTACCGCAATACTCCTTATAAAGTGCCTAAACAAACAAAGGTACAAAAATGTCACAACCAAAAAATTTACCGTTTCCCGTGGGCTTTACAAACACGCGAACTTTTAAAAAAATAAGAGTTGATTTTCCTGCGGCTGCAGGATTAGGTGCTGCAATACTGTTGATTGATTATGCAGTAGCTCAACCAAATCATGAGTTTTATTTAGAGGATTTGGACTTTTTGAGTCGAGATTTTGATGTAAGTCGCAAAATTTTAGAGGACATTGTATTGAGTTACGATTTGTTTAAAATTTATGAAAAAGATGATAAAAAAGTGGTATCACCTTTTATTATTAAACAACTAGAGCCGTATTACAAAGCCGTTGAGGCTGGTAAATTAGGCGGCGAAATTACCTCCACAAAACGCAAAATTAAACAAAAACAACAATTGTTAGAGTTGCATAACAAGTTGAGTGAGGTTAACTCAATTCAAGGGTGCTTGGAGTACCCTACAAGTACCCTAGTACCAAATAATAAACTAATAAATAAAATAAAAGAAGAAAATAAAGAAACTCTCTCAAGAGAGAGCAGAAATGAGAGAGATATTTTTAAAAATTTACAGAGCTTTAAGAGCCATTTTATCAATAAAAACACAAACGTACCCTTTTACACTCAGGGTATAGGGTACGAGCCTGCAACCCCCTTTAAAATTAACGAGAGCAAGCTTGTTGTGAATATGGTTAACTCCAAAATACTATCAAAAGAGGAAGCTCTTGAGGTTTGGGAGTACCTCTTTAATTTTTATCAAAATCAAAAAATAGGAGCTTAACCGCTCCTCAAATCTTCAATAAAGCCCTATTTTTAGGGTTTTATAGAGGGTTAAACCTCAAGTTATTTAAATTATCAGCCCAAACTCAGTCCGGGGTCAAAAGTCAAACACCACTTACATAGGAGAGAGTATGTAATGTTTTAAACTTGATTTTGTACTTTTAAAAAAAGTATAAAACAAAATTTAAATTAAAGGTTAAAAATGAGATATATAAAATCAAAAATGGCATGGATATATGACAATTATCCACTTTCAACAACAATGTTTATTTTTGGAGGTGGAATAATCACTCTGGATTTGGTATTTAGAGGTGTAAAATGAAAGAGATAGATTGGGACTCTCCAGACCCCGACAATGAAGAGGGTGTGATAGATTTTGAGGATATGAGCCCAGAAAAAGAGCCTCAAAGAGAGGTGGTATCGGTTAAAAAACCGACTCCACCACCTTCTCCACCAAAAAAAGAGGCGGGGATGAGTGAAAAGCAAGAGAAAATCATCACAAATGCCACAAAATCAGCTCAAAAACTCTCAAAAGAGCTTGAAACTCTTGATTATCAAATCGAGAAATTCAGCAAATTTGAGCAAAAAGTATCAAGCTTTAAAATCAAAAACACGATTGCAATTGGCGCGGTTGCCCTATTTTTGGGGGGATATATCGGGAGTTTGGCTCAAAGTGAGCTTAACAACTACTATATTAATCAAGAACTTAAAGGCAGGCAAAGCACCGCTGCGGCGGAGTTGGAGCTGATACAAAAAGCAAAAAAGCGCGGTGTGATTTTTGCGATTGATGAGGACAGAATAGTGGTTTGGACCACCACCCAGAACAAGGCGGTCTCGGTGGCTCAAAACGACCAACATAAAATTTTTGAGATTGATCTTAAAAAAGTAAAAAAATAAGGAGTTAAAAACATGAACATACTAGTATATAACTTTAAAGGGGGTGCTTCAAAAAGCACCACGAGCAGTATTGTTGCATCTTATTTATCCGATGCCGTTTTAATCGAAATTGACTATATCAATAAAAGCGACTCAAAACTCGATACAGAGGGCTTTTACAAGGGTGTTCAAATAAACTTTTTGGACGAGACAAGTGAGTCATTTTTTGAATTTGAGTCTTTACTCATAAGTCCAGGTATAAAAGTGGTTGATGTGGGTGCGGTAATGTTAGATAAATTTCACTCATCCATGAAAAAGAGTAATTTATACTCTACATTAGATTTAATTATAATCCCTGCAATGGACGGAGCCGACGACTTTAACGTCGCCGTAAAATTTCTGGAAAATATAAAAGGTGAGGTTAATCCTCAAAAAATAATTTTCGGATTTAACAGATATAACAACTTTGAGTATAGCGACCCAAAAGAGCAGTTTGATACATTTTTTAATAATGCTCCGTTGCTCAAAAAAGAGTATGAAGTTGATTTAAAAAATGAGGATAATTGGTTCGTCATAAAAGATTCAAAAGCTATAAAAAAAGCACGAAGTATGGGTGTGACTCTTAAATCTCTAATAGATCAAGATGTCGAGTTGATAACAACTCAACAGAGAGCCGAGCCAAGCGATGCCAAAAGGTTAGAGCTTACTAAAAAAAGAGGTTTAATTCTCAATTCTCAAAACCTATATCGTGAATTTATTGAGCCTATGATGTCTAAAATTGTTAAAAAATTGGAGGGGTAAGATGATGGGCGAGGTTAAAATAATTAGTGAGGAGCAATATGATCTTCTCCTGAATGATATCTCAAAACTTATCGGGCAAATTCAAGAAATTCAAAAAGATTTTGACGGTAAAAAAATGAGGGAAGATGTGGTAAATGAGTTTAAGTTAGCTTTAAGAAAAAATTCTCTTTTTAAAAGTCTCGAAAAAGAAAGTTTGGAGCTAGAGCAAAATTTAGATGCTTTAAAAAATGTTCGTAAAGAGTTTTGGGAGTGTAAAAACAAAAGTGAAATACGATTGATTACCGCTTCTTTGTCTAGTATGTTTATTGGAGGTGTTATCAGTATTTTAATGACGTGGTTTATGGGTAAATTTGGATAGTTAAGGAGGTGTTATCATGACACTTGAAGAGTTCAAAAAAAAGAATAAGCCGAAGAGAGGCTCAAAATTAAATGATTTTAAGGATGAAATAAAAGATCTGGTTGAGAGTAAATATTCACAATCGGCTATTTGTCAATTTTTAAAGTCCAAGAATGTAATTACTAAACAATCTAATTTGTCTCAATTTATCAAGAGACATTTTAAAGAGCCGGCGGAGAGTATAGAAGAGCCAGAGCCAATAAGACAAGTCCAAACCCCTCAAAAACCTACAACATCAACATCAAGTTTATTTAAAAAAAGTGAAGTCAAAAGTTACGAAATTGTAGAGCCTGACTACTCTAAGTTTCATCATTAATATTACTATATATTACGCATTATCATAGGTTATTAATACTCATTAATAGTTATTACTGAATTATTAATCTGTTATTAATTAATTATTATCTCGGTAAGAGAGGCACCGAACCCACCTATGAGGTGGAGCGTTGCTTTTAAAAAGAAAAATACTAAAAAGGAGGATATTTTGCTGGCAAGACCCAAAATTGTATCCGCAAGCAATGCGCGAAATTATTTCGAGAATGATACATATTTCATCAATAATGAATTTGAGCAAGGCTCATTTTATGGCGGCTTAAAAAATGATTTAGGCTTAAGCGATTTTAATTTAAAAGACTTTGATGCCATTTTAAATGGACGGCATCCGTCAAGCGGAGAGCAGCTAATTAAACTCTCAAAAAAAGATCTAGAGGAAAATGGAGATCGCAAACGAGCGGCTTGCGATTTAACTTTTGCAGCGGATAAATCAGTATCTATTTTATATGAAGTCTCAAGTGATGAAGTAAAAGCTCAAATCAGAGAAGCTTTTTCAGAGTCTATATCAGAGGCGTTAGATTTTGCAGAAGCTAATTATTCAAACTCAAAGAGCCGAGACAACATGCAAGGTGTAGAGGCAGAATCTAAGATGCTCTTTACCCGTTTTGATCACAGTGAATCGCGAAACAACGATATGCACCTGCATCAACACTGCTTAGCTATCAATATGATTCAAGACAAAGACGGAAATTGGAAAAGTGTTGAATTCAATCAAATCATGATGAACCATCAACTCATCGGACAAATTCAGCGTAATTCATTCGCTCAAAAACTCCAAAAATTAGGCTATGAGGTTGAAATAACCAATGCTAAAGTAGGTAGTTTCTCTCTTAAAAGTGTAGATAAAGAGCTTAGAGACCAATTCTCAACGAGAAGTGAAGATATAAAAAATGAGATGGAAGCGAGCGGGCAGACATCTTATAAAGCTACTCATACCGCCCAGAGACAGACGGCGAAATGGAAAGATAAAAATAAAGACCGTGCAGGAATTCAAGAGGTAAATATAGAGAGATTAAAAGAGGCAGGCGCAGATATAGAGCTTATTAAATCTCAAAATCCAGACCTTGAAATCCGAAAAATGTCTGCAAAAGAGGCAGTTGAAATAGCTATCGAGGACATTACAGATAAAAAATCTGTTTTTACTCGTGAGGATATTTTAAAACACTCATTAAAAGTGAGTCTAACTACTGATGTATCTTTATCAGATATTCAAAATGAGTTCGAGAACTATTCAGAACTTGTAACCATAGATAAGTCTCAAAATCACTATACAACTATAGAAGTGCTTCAAAAAGAGGAGTATATCTTTTCAAAAAAAGAGCTCAAAAACTTTTCAATCACGGGAGATAAAGAGCAAATCGCAGAGGCGACAAAGGCTTTTGAAACCGAAAAAGGTTTTGAACTAAAAGACGGACAAAATAACTTAGCTCATACAATCTTAACAAGTGATTCACAATTTATAGTAGCTCAAGGCGTTGCCGGAGCAGGTAAAAGTACATCTCTTGAAATTGTAAAAAATGTAGCGGAGCAAAACAATATTAAAGTAGTTGCTCTAGCACCTACAGGCACAGCTACCGACAATCTCGCTAAAGAAGCAGGCATAAAAGAGAGTTTTACGGTAGCGAAATTTATACAATCTAACGGAGCAGACATAAAAGATGCTCTTGTTATTGTTGACGAAGCAGGTATGTTAGGTTTAAGAGATACGCATGAGCTAATGAAAATCGCGGAAGCCAACAATTTAAAAATTGTTTTTTCAGGTGACCAAAATCAAAAAAAATCTATCGAGCAAGGCGATATTTTTTCAGGACTTCAAAGACAAGGGTTTGAGACGGTGCGGCTCAACGAGGGTAATCGACAAAAGAATGATTTAATGTCAACGGCGGTAAAAAATATTTTAGACAAAGACATATCCGCTGCTCTTGAGATTTTGAAAGACACCACTAAAGAGATTACAAATAATGAAGAGAGGCTCAAAGCTGCTCAAGAGGAGTATTTAAAAGATAGAGATAACTCTTTGCTTATTACCACTACAAATAGTGACAGACGAGCCTTAAACAGCTCCATTCGTTCTTTTTTAGTTGAGAGTGGAGAGATAACAGGCTCTCAAACATTCGATACAAGAGAAGTTCCGTCCATGTCAGCACTTGAAAAGAGAAGTGCAATCTATTATCAAGTTGGGGAAAAAGTATATCTTTCAAAAAATATAGGCTCTATTTCAGCGGGCAGAGAAGCAAAAATTATTAATGTTGATATTAATAAAAACACTCTTGAGATAGAACATACATTCAGAGATAAAACATTTGTCGAGACGGTGGACTTATCTAAACAGGGCAATAGCCTAAATTTATTTAAAGATACTAAAACGGATTTAGGTATCGGCGACCAGATTATCATGAAAAAGAATGATACTAAATTGGGCTTGAAAAACGGTCAGATTGGAAAGATAACAGCGATAAAGGAGGATGAGATAACGGTTAAGTTTGATAAAAGCGAAAAAACTTTTAGTGTTAAAAACTATAAGTATATCGCCCATGCTTATGCTATTACAGATTTTGCCTCTCAAGGTAAAACCACCGACAAAGTGATCGCAGTCGCTAACTCTCAAGCTGCATCATTTAATGATTTTTACACACAGATTACCAGGGCTAAACACGAGGCTCATATCATCACGGATGATTTGGAGGAACTTAAAAAACGAGCGGCACAAGATAGCCAAAAACTAAATGCGAGCGAAATGTTAAAAGCTGCGCAATTAAAACCAGAGGAGATGATACCGATGAGAAGGAAAATAAAAAAATTAGAGTCACAAGAATTTAATGAACTTGCATCAAAAACCAAACAAGAGTTAAAGCTTACTGATCCGGTCAAGGTCCTGGATTCTTTAAATATCGACTATAAAGTCAAAAATGGAAGATATGAGTTTAAAGTAAGAGACGAAAAAACTTCATCAGCAAATATTTATATTGATGCTAAAGGAGAGTACAAATATAAAGATTTCGGGGGCAACAACGGCACGATTGAAAATCTTGTTATGGATATGACAAACTCAACTTACAAAGAAGCTCTTGAGTATGCAATAGCTAACTCAGGTGTTCGTAACTATGTTCAAGAAAGATTAGACGAGCTTAATAATGTAAAAAGAGAGTTCAAGCCTGCTCCAAACTTAGAGGCTAAAAAACAAGAAAATATCTCTAAAGTTGAGGCTCAAATCAACTCTAAAGTTACAGAGATAAAAGAGATAGGCAACTACAAGCCTGCACTTGATTATCTTGCAAGTCGTGGTATCCATAAAATACCTAAAGAGTTCAAGATGATTACTGGCCAGTACACCAATAAAAATGAAGAGGTTAAGAAGGCATTTGGTATCGGTATCGAGTCTATCGGAGGCGGAGCTGATATCCATTTCCTAAAACAGATAGGTTCTCTTAAGACGATGAATTTTGGGGTAAAAAACATATCTCATTTTAAAACTCCAGAGTCTAAAAGAGTTGCTATATTTGAGTCAAAGATGGATTATGCATCGGCTTATCAAAACCGAGATTTTAAAGCCACAGACGTCATTATCGCTAATTCAACCGCTAACCATCTAAAAGTTGCAGAGGCTTTAAACGTCGGTAGATATGAATCTATAGAATTTTATCAACAGTCAGATAAAGCGGGGATAGAGTTTGTGAAAAATGTAGTTCAAAATGCAAAGATAGAAAAGTTTGAGTATATCAAATATAAAAAATCAGAAGCAGGGCAAGATATAAATGATTTACATAAAAACGGTGTCAACATCGAAGATCGTAAAATTCAAAACAGACAGTTAGATCAAGAAGTTCAAAAAGAAAAAGAGAGTTTTGTCGAAAAAGTTTTAGATAAGCTTGAGCACGCAAGCGATTTAATCGAAACCGCCGCTGAAGCAAAAGCTATAAACAAAGATAGTTTTGTTGACACGCTATCTCAAATTTCTCAAACAGACGCCAAAGAGACCCTTACATTCATGAACAATACTTATTTTGAGCATATTGCAGACGGGATTAAGTTTGTTAAGGGCGTTGCAACCGCTGCAAAAGATGTAATCAAAGAAGGCAATGTTACTCTTAGCGGAGTTACAAGGGCGATCATCCAAACCATGAAAGAACAAAAGCTTGAAAAAAGCTATGAACAGGAGCTTTAAAATGGACTTTGTATTTACATGGGGATTTATCATCCCCGCATCGATTTTATTATTTATGTATGGTAGTTTTGGGAGGGTGCAAGCAGGCTTCAAAAAATATAAATATCCTAATTCCTCAAGCTTAAACCCAATCCGGGTAAGCGACGGACTCACATGGAGTTCGTTCAATAAAATCAGACATAGGTTTCGGAAGAAAACAAAAAATGATTTTTACATAGGACAGTTTAGATTTTCCCCAAAAACGCTTAAAGAATGCAGACCACCATATCTATATCGCAAGCTTGTTGAGTCTACTCAAGTTTGGTTTAATAGAACAGATATGAAACAAACGACCATGGTATGGGGCGGCATGGGATCAGGAAAATCCGTATTTTTTATCAATCTACTTTCTCAAATTCATTGTTATGAAAACGCCCTAGTGCATGATGGCGGTAAGCTTGAGATGGTATCTAAATTTTATAATCCCCTACGAGATGTCATATTGAACCCGTATGATGATAGAAGTACAATTCACGACCTGCTTTCAGAAGATACAGCGATTCAAAAACAGTTTTTTAAATTGCTTCTATCGGCTGCGAGTGGCGAGGGCAAAGTAAACTTTTTTACCACGGGAGCCATGGAGCATTTACAACACATAGCTCTTTTGGTTCAAAGACAAAATTTTTCAACAGCAAAAGAGAAGTGGGCATATTTTATTCATAAAATAGATGAGCTTATTTTAGAGACTCAAAATGACTCCCAAAGAAGCGAGGGTGACGTAGTCGCAACTCTTAAGCAGGTGCTTAGTCCATTTTATTTAATGAACTTTCGTATTCAAGACGGGGCGGAGACTTTTGTTGTAGAGGATTTTTTGAAACGCTCACATGGGGCTAAACTTTATGTCTCTTACCCGCCGATGCTAACGGAGAACTTAGCATCACTCTCAAGTGCATTTATAGCACTCTATACTCTCATACATCTATCTCAACCCGATACAAAACGGAAGTTCTACTTCTATCTTATTGACGAGTTCAGTTCTTACATGCGGATGTTAAATAATGAAGATGTTTTAAAAGACCAGCTTGAGAAATTAAGAAGTAAGGGCGGTATGTATTGTGGCGGATTACAAGGGGAAGAGGAGAAAGAAGCTATCGGAGAAATTATTGACAAGACCATCAAAAACAAATTTTATTTTAGAACGGACGGTCGAAAAACAAAACAAGCTCTAATTGAGGGCGCCGGTAAATTTACATACGAAATTCAGAACTTGCAGAAAGAGGGAAGAGGTTTAAATATTCATAAGATTAACACTTACTCCGAACAATCAACTACGCGCGATGTAATCATTGAGAGTGATTTTAATGGACTGGGCGAGAAGCATGAATATATTGCGATAATAGATAATGATAATCTATATAGAGGCTATACGCCACTACCGCCTGAGGAGCTAGATTTTGAAGAACTTAAAAGTAAAAATCCTGATGCAAACGAAGAAGATCTTCAAAGAGCCAAAGGCTATGTCGAGTATAAAAAACGTAGAGAGTTTGAGGACATGTTAGCGACTCGATACGAAGAAGTACAAAATGCGAAGTTTCAAAAGAATAGGGAAAGTGCGGCAGCTAAAAAAGTTGTTTAACCGTTAAGTTTTTCATTGAGCTCTCTAATGAGTTCTTTGAAGTTATCTAACTCTTGTGTTTTTTCATACAAGTCCAAAAACTTTGGAACCCATGGAGGAACAGGGTTTGAGCGTCCATATTTAGAGATAGTTGAATATGGTATATCGGTTATCTCTGCAAAATCGGTTAGGTTTAGATTCAAAGTATTTAATCTATCTTTGAACTCTTCAAGTGTCATGTTTTACTCCTTATATCTTATTAAGATGATAATAATAGCATATATTTACCTAAAAGGCAAATAAAAGTCTATAAACTTATCATATTAGGAGAAAAAAGCTTGACTTTAATATCTTAATAGGATATAATTATTGTATATAGTTAGTATATTAGGCAAACTAAAGGAGACAATATGTTCAATTTTGGAAGTGTAGAAGATTTTGTTTTATCGGCAATAGCGATTATTCTTATTGCAACTACGGGGATGAAGAAAAATAAAAAATAAGGAGTTACAAAATGAGTATGACAAAATACAAGCATATACGGGAGGAGCTGCGAGCTCTACAACATAACACAAACGTTGTTACCAAAAAGCTCAAACAAGGCAGTTTATCAACCGCCGGAAAAATCGCAGCACAAGAGTTGATCGAAACTATGAATAAAGTTCATAGCTATATTCAAAAAAGTAAAGACGAGGAGCGAGTGAATTTTATCATCTCTAAACTTCCTCTTCTTTACTTCCAAATCCCTAAAATAAATTAAAAGGACATATCATGAGAACTACTACAAGATCTAAATCAAAAGTTACTATTTTCCTTGAAAACGTAATTTTTACCTATCGTAAAATAGACAGTTTTACACATATTAGCGGACTGTATATTGCGATCGCAATCGTCCCGATCGCTGCTTTTTTATTAGCGGCTCAACTCAATTTTGCAAATCACCGCTATGAGGTTGATCTAACTGTTTTACCGCTTGAAAAACAAGAGAGGTTTTGGGAGTTAAGTCGAGAAGAGCTCAAAATGTACGCGCACGAGGAGGATTTGGCTAAAAATCTTCGTCTTGGAAGCACTCCAGCGGCTCGCAACTCTATCTATTATGACATAGGGTTAAGCTCTGCAAAAAGGTTAAAACTCAAAAAAGAGATGTTTGCAATTCTTGGCGAGGCCCCATATAGCAGCTGGGGATATAAGCTCTTTAACACATTTGGACTCGTTGATAATAAAAACAGAAAAATCGCAGCAATTCAAAAAGGATAAAATCATGGAGAAATTAAATCTTACACTCACCCAAAAGGTAGCCATAAAATGGCTAAAAAACGTTGATAGCTCTTTGTTTATTTTTAAATTTTTAAAAGATTTGGAGTTCGGTTTTCGCGCTCTTTTTTACGCTGGGATAATTGCTTTTACAGTTTTTGCCCTTATTTTCGCATCCTCTTTTATCAATTTTGCGGATGCACCGCTAGCCCCTTTCTGGGAGGCGGTAGGCGATATTATCTTTTACGGCACTATCGCCGGAATGACGCTCATTTTAACACTTGAGTCAATCCTGAAACTTGATGTCGCGCAAATTTTAAAAGATTTAAAAGAGAATGAGAGGCTTAAAAAAGAGCAAAAACTTCAAAAATGGCGTCTAAGAAATATGCCTATTTATGCGAGAATATTTATATATATCTCATTATATACATTTTTTCTTTTCATAATTCAGATATCAGCGCAAGGCGCATTTATCGACCTTTTTTCAACCGTTCCAAACACTCCGGAGACCCAAAAACAAATCTCACTATTCGTTAAAGAGTATGACACTTTTGTCAAATGGTTTACTTTTATTTACGTTATTTCGGGGTTAACTCTTGACTATTTTGTTTCAAAAAAAAGAGCAGCTCAAAAAATGGAGGTGCAACATGAAAACGCTTAAATTATTTATTGCAGCATTTTTTCTTTTATCGACCTCACTTTTAGCCAACTACCAAAGCATTTATATTCCCGATCAGGTAATGAAGGATTTCTCGGAACAAAAGTATGATAAATATAGAACAGAGACTATTCCGACCTTGTCTCTTGCAGAACTCAAGAGCAAGGGGATTTACGGCGAAAATGCAACTTTAACAAAGGATATAAGTTCTTCAGAGCCTAGCTTTAATGATATTCTCAATGCGGGTATATGTAAAGTAGATAATATTGCAAAGTTTTCGAGTACGATTTATGAGCTTGATCTGCCTAACGGTATTATAACTTGTATGTTCGCAGCCAAAGGCGATCTTTATAACCCGATGGGATTATATAAAGTAAGCGTGCCTAAAATTAAAACCTTTTATCAAATAGACACTAAGGCCGCCACTCAAGAGCAGGCGGCGGCTATTGCTACAGCAGAGGCTCAATTTTTACCCCTCTTGCAAAAAAAGCAAGAGATTATAAATGACATGCAAGAGCAGGCGAATGCGTCTTATTTGACGATTCCTGAGTTGCTTATGGCGGCGGTTTTAACTGATGATGAGATCATTGATATTGAGGCCACAAAAGCGACCGGCAAATTTCAGCTCAAAGAGGGGTTCACCTCTAAGTTTACCGAGAGCGACGAAGTAGTCGATAATAGCGAGTATCTACTTGCGGATGCGGCTACGATATTTGAGGTTTATGGTGGTCTTGGGACCGTATCTATGTCATTTTTAATGATAATGGTAGTCGGTTTTGGGGCGTATGGCGGTATCCGTTTGATTGGTTCTAAAGCTGCAAATAAAATAGACGGCAACAAAGGAGAGGGGAGCACCCCGTGGGTCGTCGGGCTAGCAGCGGGAGTTCTTTTATTTTTTCCGGTTGATCAAACCGAAATCCAAAACGCCCAGGGACAAGTCGGGGAGTATGAACTTCTCAAAACCCGCTATCAGGGGTTTGAGAAGTTTGGCTACTACACTTTTGGCAACTGGGGGAAAGAGAGCGCGAAAGTCATCATTGATGCGGAAATCGACGCTCTTATCCGCAAAAGCGGTCTTGGGACCAAGGAGCAGATAGTGAACACTTGGGCTCAAAAGGTTCAAAGCGACAGACCGCATGACTTTTATACGTTAAATTATAACTACTGTAAAGACACTGTGTACCACGAGAGTGCCCTCTTGCATAGCGACAGGAAGAGCGTCTATTCTGAAACGGACGGTAGATTGTTCCCGTCGACCGAGCATTGGGCGTATGCTTCCATGATTGGCAGGTCTATGACTGATGGCTTTTATGAGATGGGAGAGAGTGGGCTTATAAAAGACGGTATAACAACTGAGGGATATTACCCGAAATTTGCCTTTAGCGCGTGTGGGAAGTCTGAGTATTTGAGTGATTACCACAAAGATAGAAAGGAGGCATTTTCAAAAAGTTTTGCTGTACTTGTCAATAATGATCCGACAACAAACGCTAAAATCACGGCGCTTGGTGATATATTTGAGTTTCAGTATAAACTTTACCGAGATTGGGGATATTTAGCTATCTTGGGGCTGCCGGTGACGAAGATGCAGACAGAATATATAGGCGGTTTGACTCAAAAAAATAGTGAAGTTTTAGAAAAACTCAATAAAAAAATAAAACAAGATAACAAAGAAATTCACTCTATTTTATCATCGCTGCCTTACCTCATGGTGCCAGGAATGGGTAAAGTATTTGATATGATTCAGGCAAACTCTGTAGTAGTGGGTGCCGCTAGCGGCGCGGCGATAGGCTCACAGGCAGCTGATGGCTGGGGGAGTTGGTTTTATGGACTTGTCGGAGCAATAGACGGCGCAGCAATTGGTTCCACTGGGCCCGGCGGGGCATTAATAGCTACGGGCTATGCTTATATGGCTGCTAAAATCTTACTGAGTTTGGCGCCGATTGTCGCTATTGTTGCAATTGGATTGCTTAGATTTATCATTATTATTTTGAAGATTTTTAGCTTTCACTTCTTAAGTCTGTTTATCATGCCTATAATGTTTCTACAACGAAACTTAGAAGCGTTTGCGAAATTCACCGCTAAAATTTTGGCAACAATGCTTGAGCTGCCGATATTTGTTTTAGCTATCTGGCTTGCCGTTACCGCAAACTCCCTGATACATACGATTGGGACAGTTTTCAGCAAGAATATTGTCGGTGGAATGATAGACAACAGTATGTCTCAAAATCAAATCGGCGCTAATATTGATATAGCAGGCTACAATATGAATAGTTTATTTGATAAGCTAATTCTATATATGTTCGACGGTTTTATGGAGATAGTTATTGCGGCATTCAGTATCGTAATAGTGTACAAGTTGATTATTTCGCTTCACACGGAGCTCTTTCAAATGATTGATCTTAGTAGTACATCCGCAATTGATAACGCGGCAGAGAGCATTCGTCACGAGTCTGTGTCTTGGGGTAGTAGGATCTAATCCTACACTCCATCATTTTTTTTCTTTCTCTCATGGGCGGCTTTCGCCTTCTCTTCTCTAGTCTTACACGAAACACAGCGACTAAACTGCCATCAATTCACTCTTCTTAACATTATACTCATCTTGCGTAATAGCGCCCTTCTGTAAAAGCCCAAACCAATAATCAAGATCTTTTTTCTCGCCATCAGCTCTTGCAATCCCATTAGCCACAAACGCCTTGTGCTCCTTTGCAACTCTCTCATTGATCTCCATCTGCTCAAGCTCTTCTCTTACGTTCTTATAAATACTCAACCCATGCTTGCGACGAAATTTTCTTATGCTTCTTTCCCAAAAAACGAACGGGAGGGTAGAGCCTCCCCAAATGAGGGTGTTAGCTAAAATTATTATAAAAGAGTCTTCCTCGCCGACGGGTACATTTTCGCTTGTGATATAAACCAACATTATGACAATAAAAACCAAAAGTGTGTAGAACGCCATATACCCAAACATCCTAGCCATGAGCCCACCAGTCTGTATCCCCGCCGCAAAGAGCGACATTGCCCCTGCGTTTTTCATGTCTTTCGCCATTTTCTTTTCCTTTTTATTAATTGGCATATATTATCAAAAATAGTTTAAAAAAGAAAAAAGTAGTGGCTCCCGCTGCTTTTGACTCTCCCAAACCCTCACTTATTAACAATCCCCAAATACACATCTACGGCTTCTTTAGCCATTAATTCCTTTTGATTTGAATATCTTTGCGTTGTTGTAATTTTAGAGTGCCCTAGTGCTCTTGAAATGCTCTCAAGTGGTACATTATTGTTTACAAGCGTAAAACCTAGCAGATGTCTAAAATCATGTATTGTCATTTCTTCTATTCCTACATCTTTTCTTATGCGGTTCCATACTCGAACTGGAAATGTAAAATATGGTCTATCTGTTTTTGGATTTATAAAGATAAAACCGCTCTCTTTCTTCTCCAGGTATTCAAAATGAGAGATAAGCTCATCATCAAGAGAAAAAGTAAGATTTTTTCTTACTTTAGATTGAGAGTCTCGAATATTATAAGTTTTATTTTCAAAGTTTAAATCAGACCATTGCATACTTAAAACTTCGCCCGCTCTTCTCCCTCTAAGTAAAAACATAAACATAACTCTATATTTATTATTTGCAATATTCATAATTGCTTCAAAAAGAGCTTTTACTTTATTGTCAGGTAAGTTAAAATATTTATTTGGGTCGTAGTCCGGGAACTTCAAACCTTTAATTACATTCTTAGTGATAATGCTTTTTTCTATTGCATCATTAAAAATGGGGGAGAAACAAGTTTTTACAGTTTCTATAAAACTTGGTTTAGATCCATTCTTAACCATAGTATTAATTACCTTTTGAAAATCCTCTTTTGTAATCTGCTTGAGCTTTTTTGACTTCAAATGTTGCGGTATATGGTTGCGGTAAAATGATTTATAGACAGTTATTTTTTTAGCGGATAACAAATTGCCGCTCTCTTTAAAATCCATATACTCATTAAAATATGAGTCAAGTGTCGGATTATCCTCTGCTCTTATTGAATCGCCGGCTTTTATCTTTTGTATGAGTTCATTTCTCTTTTGAAATGCTATAGAGGGGTTTGTTCTTATTGCATCATTAGAGTACCCGACTATCTGTTCCGTGTTAATAAGACCTCTTATATTGATTCTAGCAATGTAGGTTTTAACCTTTGTTTTAGGCTCTTCTTTGTAGTAAATACCTGCAAATTTTGTTTTTATCAAATCAGACATTTTTATTTCTACCTTGTTTAAAATCTTACCGCAACATTTACCGCAACATTTTATCAGTATTTAGTAGTAAATGGATATATTGAAATTGTAACAAGTAGAACATAAGGGGAGCTGAAAGTGCCTAAAATAAGTAATTGGTAGTAATAAATGATGGTGCTCACAACTGGACTCGAACCAGTGACTTTTACCTTGTCGAGGTAACACTCTACCAACTGAGTTATGCGAGCAAGAGCGTAATTTTAGCGAAAAATCCTTAAAAT
>NZ_JALOAA010000034.1 GCF_023229025.1 Sulfurimonas sp. | reverse complement strand
ACTTTTTTATTTGCCACGCCTTTTTGTATATCATGCAGAAAATATTGATAATGAGGGTTTTGTAAAAGTAGTAAAAATCATGGAGATGAAAATCTACAAATATATCGGTGTCCCTGCAATGTGGGCCACCGTTTTAAGCGGTGCTTATCTTTCATACGAACTCGGCTTTAGCGGTAATGGCTGGCTACATGCTAAAATATTTTTTGTTCTTATTTTGATTGCCTATTTCTTTTCGCTTGGATTTTTCAGAGTTAAGTTCTTAAATGATGAGTGCACAAAAAGCGGTAAGTTCTTCAGAGCTTATAATGAAGTTCCAACAATTTTACTACTGATTATAGTAGCTATGGTAATTATCAAACCATTTTAAAAGCTACTCTTTGGTACTCTGGCATAGCCAATATGCCACTGTACGTAGTAGATAAAAACAAAATATTAAAAAATAATTTTACAAAATTACACTAAAAATTTAATACAAAAATCCAAACAACCAAAGCGGAATTTTATTCCCAAAACCACTCTCAATATCATCGGCTATTATAAAACTGTTTTCTATATCTTTTATCTGTTTATACTTTTTATTTTTACCGCCTATCTCTGCTGTATATCTATCATTAATTATAAAATCGCCTTTAGATGCTACAAAAAAAGTCTCTCTTATTGTTCCTATCTCTTGATTTTGAAAGTAAAATGGATAGAAGCCGTACTCTAAGTACTCCCTCCAAAATTCCAAAGGTTTAAAAGATTTAAAATCTATATTTACTATCTCTAAATGGTTTTTCAAAATATCTTCAAGCGTGTAGCTTGAGAAAGTAGTATCGAGTTTTATCTCTAAAAACTCTCTATATGAGAGTCAATTTACTCTATAAAGTACAGTTCGCCTACTTAAATCTGCTTTTGAGTGTTCTATATTTATAGCGGATGAGCCTAAAAAGATGATTTTTATATCAAGCATATCATGCATCTGTTTTAGTTCTATTTCAAAATTTTTGTACTTGTGAATCTCATCTATAGCTAGAATTTCACCGCCTAAAAGAGAAAACTCTTTTGCAACTTCAAATTGATTGCAACCCAATTATCTACCTTACTTCTCTCCGCGCTTTTTGGCTTTAAATAAAACAGGAGTTCCGCTAAAGTTAAAAGCCTCTCTTAATTTATTTGTCAAATACCTTCTATATGTAAAGTGAAGCCCTCTTGGCTTATTCATAACAATAGCAATTTTCGGCGGTCTTGTCTCATACTGAGTTGCGTAGTAGATTTTTATAATCTGCCCATGCATAGATGGGAGATTGTGTTTTCTCATAGCTTTTTGCAAAACATCATTAAGATCAGATGTTTTGATGCGCTGAGAGTAGTTCTCATTTATCTCTAATATCATATCATGAAGCTTATCGACTCTTTTATGAGATTTTGCGGAGAGAGTAACGATAGGTGCGTAAGCTAAAAACTTAAATCTGTCTCTAACCTCTTGTATGATTTTGTCATAATCTTCTCTATTTGCAATGTCCCATTTGTTTAAAACTATGATACATGCAAGGCGGTTGCTATCAACTAGACCCGCAATCTTTTCATCAAGATCTAAAAAAGGTTCACTTGCATCAAGTACTACTAGAGCCATATTTGAGTTCTCAAGCATCTCTTTTGTGCGCATAAGAGCAAATTTCTCAATTCCTACAATCTTGCCGCGTCTTCTAAGTCCTGCCGTATCTACAAAGGTAAGCTGTTTACCTTTATACTCAATGCTCTCATCAATCGGGTCAATAGTAGTTCCGGCAACGCTGCTTACTACGGAGCGCTCCTGTCCTAAGAGGGCGTTTAAAAGAGAGCTTTTTCCTACATTTGTACGCCCGATAATAGAGATTTTTATATGATTTATATCATTTTCATCAAACTCTTTTATCTTGTCGTTTTGTGCAAAGATAGAGTCATCCTCAAACTCCTCTTCATTTAAGTCTGTATAAAAAAAGCCGTCATCTTCATCGCCGTGCTCCATAAATTCAAACTCTTGCTCATCTTCATCTACTATATTTACATCATCATCCTCTTCATCACTCTCTTTTAGGATATCTGAGTCAGGTATCTTGTCATGTATCCACTCAAGTAGAGGAACAACACTTCTGTTATGTGCAACGGATATGCCAAAGATTGCATCTGTTCCAAACTCATAAAAGTCCCAAAGATTATCTTTCATCTTGTCGTTGTCAATTTTATTTACAACTAAAGCTACATCTTTTCCCAATGTTTGAAGTTCGTAGAAGAGTTTTTTATCATTCTCTTCCGGAATACTTTTGCCATCAACCATATATAGAATTATGTCTGCTTTATGTGCCGCTTCAAGGGATTTCTCTTTTATGCGATCAAAGAGTTCGCACCCTTGGTCAAGTCCTCCTGTATCTAGAAGCAGGGCTTGTTTATTTATAATGGTAACGGGTCGTCTTTTAACGTCTCTTGTTGTTCCGGCTATATCTGATGTAATTGCATCTCTTTTTTTGACAAGTCTATTAAAAAGTGAGCTTTTACCAACATTTGGACGGCCGATAATGGCGATTTTTTTCATATTTATACCTAGATGAAGAAGATTGAATTTGTAGTTTATTCGCAATTATAGCGAAATATAAGGAGAGTTTTAGATTTGCTAGCTTATAAAAGTTTATAAGCTAGTGCAAAATTAATCTTGAGGAAACTCTTTTTCTAGCTCTTCAAGAGCATTTTTAGCTTTAAACTGCTGCCAAAGAGCTTGATCATTTTTAAAGCTTGTTCTGATATTGTTTTGAATCTGCTCGTTTGCAGAATTTTTAGAGACTGTAACAAGCATATATATAGCGCCGGAAGGTGCAGTCCACATGTCAATGGCTTTAGAACCGACTAGATTTACTTTTGCAACCTGTTTTGTCACGGTCTCAATCGCTTTATCCACAGTCTCAATCGCACCGACACCGGTTGTTCCGGTATAGATTGATATCTTGTCTTTGACCTGAGATTCAATCTGTTGAGCTAAATCTGAGCGGCCATTAGCCATAGCCACTCTTCTCATGTGATCCATTCCAGCCGCACTCTTCTCAGCTATACCGATGCCCGCATAAGCATCCTCTACATCAGGGATACAAGTCCATTTTGGAGCAGTGACTCCTTCTTGTTTACAAGCAAAATCCACACTTCTGTCTTCGGGTTTAGCATCTTTGCTACAACCTGTAATTAGGGATAAAAATAAGCCTGCTATTAAAATTGATGAAACAGTTTTGATCATTTCTCGATCTCCTTTTTTTTCTAAAATCATTGTATCAGTTTTAATCTTAAATCATATTTATTATATTTTGCTTGTTAGTTGTATATAATATGCGCATGAAATATTACAGTTATGAAGATTTTAAAACCGATACGACTTTTTTGATAGATAGAGTAAGAGATGCTAAGTTTGAAGCTATAGTTGCAGTTGCAAGAGGAGGGCTTACTCTCTCTCATGCCATGGCAGAAGGTTTGGATATACGTCAAGTCCAAAGCATAAGAACTGAGCTTTATGATAAAACTATAAAAAGAGGCAGGCTAAATATCTTTGACACGTGCCATCTTGAAGGCGTAAAAAAAGTACTAGTCGTTGACGATATAGCAGATAGCGGAGATACATTAGAGGCTGTCATGGAGTATTTAGAGAAAAAATATGAAGATATAGAGTTTGTCTCATGTACTCTTTTTTATAAAAAAACGTCTCTCTATGAGCCCCATTTTTGGATAAATGAAGCTGACGATTGGATTGATTTTTTCTGGGAGAGAGATTTTTTAAAGTAGGTCTTTGAACTCTATTTTTTGTGAGCTTTTATCATCTCATAGGCTTCATTTATCTCTTGAGTTTTTCTCGTTGCCTCTTGCATATATGCATCATCCTTGCCTTGAGACTTTATAATGTCGGGATGATACTCTCTTATTAACTTTCTATACGCTTTTTTAATAACATCCATACTGTCGCTCTCGCTTACTCCTAGTAGCTTGTAAGCATCGCTTATGTTTACTTTAGGAGCGGCATTTTGCATGATTTTTTCAAACTGATCAAACATTGCATGGTAGCTGTTTGGATCAAATGCTAATGCCTCGGCGATAGAAGCTAACATCTCCTCTTCACTTTTGCTAACTACCTTGTCAATAAATGCAAGTTGGATTAAAAATCCCATAAACTGGTGCTGTTTTGCTCTATCTCTTTTGATTTTTATTGCTAAAGCAGCAGCAATCTCTCTAGCACTTTGAGTACTCTGTTTATGTTCGTTAAAAATCTCTTTTAGTATATCTTTTGTTTTTTGCGGTTGGGGAAAGAGTGCAGAGATGTCATCAAACATTATCCCTATAAGCTGAGCTTCGAGAGCATCTACTCTACCGTCTGCTTTGGCTACTTTTGCAACAAGTGCGACAAAAAGACCAAGCTCGCTGTTTTGCAGAGACTCTTTGCTTATCGAGAAGTTTTTAAATGCTTCTTGCGAGTAGTGTGTATATCTTGAGTAGCTTTTAAATATCCAGTAGAAAAATCCGGCTAAAATTGCCAAAAATATTATATTTCCCATTTGTATCCTTTTATTTTTTATTCTCTAATTGTAGCTTATTTCATGATGAGTTCTTTTGGCTGTAATCTTTCCAACCCAGAACACTTCGCCAAGAAGAGCCTCTTTAAGCAGTCCGTCATTATCAAAAGCTATAAGCACATCAACTATCTCATCATCTTTGTCAAAAGGCACTACGTTGAGGTTATATATATCCTTTATATCCTCTGAGAAGTTAACTACTGCAGACTCTCTCTCAAGCCCCTCTAGGCGAGATATCGTAATGTCGTTTTTTTCATCATGAGCACCGACTGCTATTAATTTATAAGAGTTTTCATCAGAGTTGCATGTAGAGTCGGTATTAAGGTAGTAGCTAAGCACATCACCATCTTTGTAAAGATCTAAGAGACGCTCCTCTTTGGAGTTTTTTGTTACATCTTCTGAAATAATTTTAAAATGTTTTGAATCGAATCTTGTTTTTGTGACTAGTTTTGTCTTCTCTTCTATAAATTTTATCTCTTTTTTATCATGGTCAAAATGGTAGGTTTGAACTCTTGTTCTTCTATCTGTCTCTTTTGTAGCGACAAACAAATCTGGAACATATCTGCCTTCAACAATCTTACCCTTGCTGATAAAAGTTTCAACTCTGTTTTTTAAAAGTACAGCAGCAATACCTATCGTATTTGCAACTAATTTTATCTCATAACTATTCTCTTTTTCTTTTAACGTTATCTCTGCATAACCGACATTTCCAAGCAGACTTACATGAACGTCATAACGCATTGAAAAATCTTTACTAAAGAGAGAGATCGAAAATAAAAAAAGCATTAAAAAATATTTCAAAAGAGTACCCTTCTATTTTTGTATTATATTGATATATATATTTAATTATAATGTGAAATTATACTATATAAATTATTTAAATACGCCCAAAATAGAAATCAACATTGAATTGAAGTACATAGTTTGGTTCATACTCATACTGCCTATGAAAACTTACACCGGAAGTTAACTCAAGCGAGATCCATCTTTTAAATATATGTTGTCGCCAAGAGGCATAAGTTGAATAGTCGCTTATGCCATTATATGGCGATGGAGCGACTTCGCAACTATATTTTGAGTTGCCCCAAAATTGCTGAGAGAAGCTAAGCCCTTTTTTGCTTGAGAGGGTCATGTAGTGGGAAAAAATAACGGCATAATTAAACCCGGCTACATGTGCTTGTGTCTTGCGGTGCAGGGTAGTTCTAAATATGGAGTTCTCATCTAATGCTCTGTTAAAATAGATATCAGTCTCTTCACTCCAATCTGATTCAAGAGAGTACTTAAATTGCTGAGTAGGCTGAATAAGCCACTTGTCGGCTTTGAAGTCTTTAGAGTATCTTGCTCTTGCATATGGAGTTAAGCTACTGATTCCAACAGAGTATTTTGATTTTATATCTTTGTAGATAGGTGCAAAGAAGTTAATTCCAACTTGAGTATTTGTCTCTTTAGATATAGTAGGCACATCGGATACAAAGTAATTATCTTCAATGTCACTGATAAAAAGCTGAAAACTTTTTTTAGTTCTGCTTAGGGGTATTTGAGCTCTTATTTTATAATTATAATCCGTTGACTCTTTTGATTGAAGTGTAGTTCCAAGACGAAGTCTGATAAAACTTTTTTCAAGCTCCTCAATAAATTTTTCATCTTTAAAGAATTCATCAACAGAGCTAATTGTCTTTTGTTCTGCTGTTTCATTAGCATCAGAGTCACTTACCCATCTGCTTATGCTGCTGTCAACACTACTAAATAGATCAACAATATAGTTTGAAAACTTTTTGTGTCCATCATCTATATATCCATTAAAGGATTGTTCTGTTGTATTGTCATCTGCAAGCAAAGTGGTGGCTAAAATCATATATATTAAAAGAGTCACAATGCGTAACGACATACCACCCTCCATTATTAATGTAAATTATAACGTAATTTTAATTCAAAAGATTGGTATACTTTCGTTCATGAAACAGTTAAAAAAACTAGATAACGGTGTTAAATATATGCTCTTTGCATCCTTTTTGTTTGCAATTATGGGTGCATTTGCAAAGCTTGCTTCTGAGCATATGAGTTCACTTGAGGTTGTATTTTTTAGAAACATATTCGGCGTTATTTTTATAGGCTACGCACTCTATAAAACTCCAATGAGAAGCAAAGGGGGAAGACCTTTTTTGCTTTTTTTTAGAGGAATGATGGGTTTTTTGGCACTTTTGGCATATTTTTACAACATTGCCCATATTCCACTCGGCGATGCCGTAACATACTCAAAGACAGCGCCTATCTTTACGGCAATATTTGCATGGCTTTTTTTGAAGGAGAAACTTACACTAAGTGCATGGATTGCGGTATTTGTAGGTTTTAGCGGCATTGTTCTTATAGCGCAGCCTAGCGGAATCGGCTTTAGTAAGTATGATTTGCTTGGAATTTTTAGCGGAATCGGAGCTGCACTTGCATATACGTCTGTAAGAGAGCTTAGAAACTATTATGATACAAGAATGATAGTATTATCATTTACTCTTGTAGGAACGGTAGGTCCAATCCTGCTTTTTATGCTCTCAAGCTATTTCTATATACCGGAGCTTGATTTTATGCTTGGAGAGTTTATTATGCCAAGCGGAGTTGTATGGCTATATGTAATCGGGCTTGGGGTACTTGGAACGCTCTCTCAATACTTCATGACAAAGGCTTACGGGGAGACAAAGGCAGGAATTGTGGGGGCAATAAGCTATACAAATATAATTTTTGCTATTTTTGTCGGTGTGATGCTAGGTGATGCGCTACCTAGCTTTACGACAACTTGCGGAATACTCCTTATTGTAATTGCCGGAATTACGGTTGCAAAATCTAAATAATTCTAAATTAAATCCATTATGCTATAATCACTCTCTATTTTTTAAAAGGTAAATATATGAAATTACTCGCCGGACCTTGCGTTATAGAGAGTGAAGAGAATATCTTTAAAATCGCCAAGGCTTTAGAGATTTATCAAAATGACAAAGCAATAGATTTCTATTTTAAATCCTCTTTTGACAAAGCAAACCGTACATCACTAGATAGTTTTCGCGGTTTGGGGATAGATGAGGGACTTAGAATTTTACAAAAAGTAAAAGATGACTTTGGGTATAAAGTTGTAACAGATGTGCATGAGTCGCATCAGGTGGCTCAGGTTGGAGAAGTTGTCGATATGCTCCAAATCCCTGCATTTTTATGTCGTCAAACAGATCTGCTCGTGGCATGTGCTAAAACTACAAAAGAGATAAATATCAAAAAAGGGCAGTTTATAAATCCGCCCGATATGAAATACTCGGTAGCAAAAGTGCTAAAAACACGCGGTTGTGATGAGGTAAGCTATGAGGCTTCAAAAAAACATGGCGTTTACCTCTGTGAACGGGGCTCATCATTTGGGTATGGAAACATCGTTGTAGATATGCGCTCGCTTGTTATCATGAGAGAGTTCGCACCGACTATTTTTGATGCAACGCACTCGGTACAAGCTCCGGGTGCACTTGGCGGAAAAACGGGCGGAGACAGAACAATGGTGCCATACTTGGCAAGCGCGGCAGCAGCAGTCGGGGTTGACGGTTTTTTCTTTGAGACGCACTTTGATCCGAGTGCAGCGCTTAGTGACGGACCAAATATGATAAAATTAGATGAGTTAGAAACAATAATAAATAAAATTAAAAAGATACGGGAGATATAAAATGAGATTAATTGAAGGACAACTAAAAGTAGTAAACGGTAAAAAAATAGCAGTAGTAAGTACAAGATGGAATCACTTTATAGTGGATAGACTTGTAGAGGGTGCAAAGGATGCATTTGCCCGCCACGGTGGAGATGATGCTGATTTGACACATGTTTTAGTTCCGGGTGCATTTGAACTTCCTATGATAGTTGACCAGCTTTTAGCAAGTGGTAAATATGATGCTATCTGTGCCTTGGGTGCCGTTATCCGCGGGGCAACTCCTCATTTTGATTATGTATCGGCTGAGGCGACAAAGGGAATTGCTACAATGAGCCTTAAGTATCAAAAACCCGTATCTTTTGGGCTTTTGACTACTGACACAATCGAGCAGGCTATTGAGAGAGCCGGTACAAAGGCAGGAAACAAAGGTTTTGAAGCAATGACAACCGTTATTGAGATGTTAGATTTGTATGAGAATTTATAATTATGGCTACAAGACATCAAGCCAGAATGGCGGTTGTAAGCCTATTATATGCATTTGACTTAGGCAATGGAAATATTGCAGAGCATACAGATGAGATTTTAGAAGAGAAGAAGATTAGAAACAAGCAGAGGGATTTTGCACTTACTCTTTATGAGGGTGTTATGCAAAATCTAAAACCCATAGACGAAGCTATTATAAAACATCTAGTAGATTGGGATTTTCAACGCCTTGGAGCCATTGAGAGGGCAACGCTCAGACTCGCAACCTATGAGATACTTTACGGGGAGCTTGATTGCGCTGTTGTTATCAACGAGGCAGTTGAGATTACAAAAGCGTTTGGAACGGAGCAGTCTCCTAAGTTTATTAACGGTGTTTTAGACGCTATTTCAAAAGACAAATCTGAATAAACTAACTAATTCTAGAAAGGATGAAAATAGTGCAAAAATTGTTAATAATCTTGACATTTGGAATTAGCCTTATGGCAAACGATATAATACTCAAGGCAAGTGAGTGCAGTGTTGACGCAACGCTCAATAATATAAAGAGTATTTTAAAAGAGAGAGACTTGAGCGTTTTTGCTGTTATAGATCATCATAAAAATGCTAAAGAAGTTGAGTTAGAACTCAATGAATCAAAAGTTGTAATTTTTGGAAATGCAAAACTTGGAACGGTTTTAATGCAACAAGATATAAAAGCTGCTCTTGATCTGCCCCTGAGAATTTTAATTTATAAAGATAGCAACGGCAAAGTCAAGATGGCTTATAGAGATGGCACTTGGCTGACAAATCAGCACACTTTAAATACAGCACAAAAAATTGAACAAGTTAACAAGGCAATGGAAAATATTACCACTAAAGCGGGACAATGTATAAAAGATTAACAAAAGAAGAGGCTCTTAATTTAATCAAGAGTGCCGACTTAAAAGAGCTAGGACGTATGGCAACAGCTCGTAAAAAAGAGCTCCATCCGGATAACGTTACAACTTTTGTAGTTGACAGAAATATCAACTACACAAATATCTGCTGGGTTGATTGCAAATTTTGCGCATTTTATAGGCATGAGAAAGACGCAGATGCTTATGTACTGACTTTTGATGAGATTGATGCAAAGATAGATGAACTTCTGGGTATTGGCGGAACGCAGATACTTTTTCAAGGCGGAGTTCACCCAAAACTAAAAATTGAGTGGTATGAGGATTTAGTAGAGCATATACACAAAAAATATCCCACAATTACAATTCATGGCTTCTCCTCTATAGAGATTGATTTTATTGCCAAAGTCTCACGCATAAGTGTTGAAGAAGTTTTAGAGAGACTACACGCAAAAGGGTTAGCCTCTATACCGGGAGCAGGGGCTGAGATACTAAGTGATAAAGTACGCGATATAATTGCCCCAAAAAAAATCGACTCCGAGGTTTGGATAGACATTCACAGAAAAGCTCATAAGCTGGGAATTATGTCAACGGCTACGATGATGTACGGAACGGTTGAGAGCGATGAAGATATAATAGAGCACTTTGATATGATTCGCAAGCTTCAGGATGAGACGGGAGGTTTTCGCGCTTTTATCATGTGGAGCTTTCAGGGTGAAAACACGGAGTTGTTGCGCCAGATACCCGATATGGACAAACCCTCTTCAAATCGCTATTTAAGGCTTCTTGCGGTTGCAAGACTCTACCTTGATAATGTACCTAATATTCAAAGCTCTTGGGTTACACAAGGTCCATATATCGGGCAGATGGCATTGATGTTTGGAGCAAATGATTTAGGCTCAACGATGATGGAAGAGAATGTAGTAAGCTCTGCCGGAGCGGCTTACAAGATGGCAAAGAGTGAAATGGTTCATCTCATACGAGATGTGGGCGAGACACCTGCTGTGCGAAACACAGCATATGAGATTTTAGAGAAATTTGCATAGATGAAAAAAATAGCTTTAACACTACTGATTTTAGGAAACATAATAATGGCAGCAACAATAGATGAGATAAAAGTAAAAAGTTTAAAAGTGCCTCTGATTTTTGAAGAGGACAAGAGGTTGCCTCTGGTGACTATGCAGTTTATTTTTGAAAATAGCGGAAGCATTGCTGATGGCTCAAAAGCGGGTTTGGCTAAATTTAGTTCAAGAGTTATGAACGAGGGGACTAAAAAACTCGGCTCAAGCAAATTCGCAGAGTTGCTTGAGAGCAAAGCCATACATATATCAGCATCAACCGGCAAAGAGACTTTTGTGTTAGAACTTGGCTGTTTAAAAGAGGAGTTTGACGAGGGACTCAAATATTTTGGGATGCTTTTGAGTGAGCCAAACTTATCTCAAGATGCAGTAAAGAAGGTAAAAACTACTACTCTAGGCTCCCTTGCAAGAAAAGAGAATGATTTTGACTATATAGCATCAAATGAGTTAAAAGCGCTTCTTTTTAATGATAGCGTGCTTGCAAATCCATCTTCAGGGACAATTGAGAGTGTAAAAGAGATTTCGTTAAAGGATGTAAAAGAGTTTTTATCAGACAATTTAGTTAGCTCAAAATTAATAGTTGCTGTTGGCGGTGATGTTGATTTAGAGTCAAGCAAAGATAAAATCTCAAAAATTATAGAGTTGCTTCCTAAAGGAAAAGCTAGTAAGCCTAAAAAGTATGAAGCTTCGGGGGATGCAAAAGAGAAAATAGTTTTAAAAGAGACGCAGCAGGCTTATATCTATTTTGGCTCTCCTTATGATATAAGCGTAAACTCTCAAGATTATTATAAGGCGAGAGTTGCTACTTTTATCTTGGGAGCCGGAGGCTTTGGTTCACGGCTAATGGAGGAGATAAGAGTTAAAAAAGGGCTTGCCTATTCAGCTTATGCAAGATTAAGTGTTACAAAATCAAGTAGCTACATGAGCGGTTATCTTCAGACAAAACTTGAGTCACTCAAAGATGCCAAAGAGACCGTAAAGTATGTTGTAGAAGATTTTGTAAAAAACGGTGTTACCGAAGATGAGCTTGAGCAGACTAAAAAGTTTCTGCTTGGAAGTGAACCGCTAAGAGTAGAGACGATGAGTCAGAGACTTCATAGAACTTTTATGGAATTTTACAATGGGCAAGAGCTTGGAAGCTCATTAAAAGAGTTACAAAAGATAGAAAAATTAAAGCTAGAAGATTTAAATAGGTTTATCAAAGAGCACAAAGAGATTTTAGATATGAGCTTTGCAATAGTAACTAAAGAGTAATATTGAGTTTTTATATTGCATTTTGCAATATTTTATAGCACCTCTTATAGAAAGTCGCTATTATAACTGTAGCGAGGATTTAAGATGAAAATAACAAAAGAGCAAGAGGATAAGTTTAAAAAACTTGGGATAAGCAGCTTTGCGGAGCTTGCTCTTATTGTCCCCTTGGGTTATGAAGATTTAAGAGTTCACAGCAGGCTTCAAATCCACTCCATGCAACTTATAGATGCTACTGTTGAGTCGGTTTATAGAGGGGCAAATTCACTTCAAATCACTTTTTTTGTCCATAATTTCGGTCATACTATTACAGGTGTCATGTTTCGTCCTAAACCATACATGATGCACCAGTTCAAGGTGGGTGAGAGAGATTACTATTATGGGATGGTTGAGTGTAAGAGCGGTTCATGTAGTATAAGTATGCCTAAAAAAGTAACAAATATCGGTGCGATTACCCCAAAATACAAATCAGTTCTAAGAAGCGATGTTATGCTTAGGCTTATTAAGAGCTCTTTGACAAAAGAGAATTTACTTTCAGAGGGATTAGGCGAGGAGATTGCAGATGAGCTTTTAAAGATTCATTTTCCCACACAAACAGCGCCAAATCTAAAAAATTTGGAGCCTAAAACCATAGAGGCTCTTAAATATACGGAACTTTTTGTCTATATGAAACAGCTCCAAAAAAAAAGAAGATACTTCCAAGCGATTAATTCTGCGCATCAAGATTATAGAGAGTGGGCATCAACGCTTCCTTTTGTATTAACAGATGAACAACTTAAGGCCATTGAAGAGATAAAAAAAGATTTAAGCAGTGATATTTCAGCAAAAAGAATGGTAGTTGGAGATGTTGGAAGCGGCAAAACTATGGTTATCTTGGCATCTTGTGTTATGATGATGCCAAATCGCTCTATTCTTATGGCACCCACGACAATATTGGCAAATCAGCTCTATGAGGAGGCTAAGAGGTACCTTCCTTTTATGAAAATAGTGCTTGTTACAAACAGAACTAAAAAGATAGACCTAGATGAGTATGACTTTATCATAGGAACACATGCGCTGCTCTACAGAGAACTCCCTGAAGCCGCCCTTGTCATGGTAGATGAGCAGCACCGTTTTGGAACAGCTCAGAGAAATATGCTTGAAAAACTTGTAAGTTTGGGAGATAAAAAACCGCACTATTTGCAGTTCTCAGCTACACCTATTCCTAGAACTCAGGCCATGATTGAGACCGCGCATATAGATGTATCGCTAATAACATCAACCCCCTTTAAAAAAGATATAACTAGCAGAGTGATACATAAGCATGATTTTAAAGAGTTATTGTTTCATATAGAGAGTGAAATAGCTAAAAAAAATCAAGTTCTTTTGGTTTATCCGCTTGTTGAGCAGAGTGAATTTTTGGAGTACCAAAGCATTGATGAGGCGAGAGGATTTTGGGAGAGAAGATTTAAGAGTGTTTATGTAACACATGGAAAAGATAAGGAGAAAGATGAAGTTTTGTCAGGTTTTGCACAAAATGGAGATATACTCATAGCCACAACTGTTGTTGAGGTTGGTATATCTTTGCCTCGTCTTAGCACAGTTGTTATAGTCGGAGCTGAGAGGCTAGGACTCTCAACTCTGCATCAGCTTCGTGGACGTGTAAGCCGCAAAGGGCTAAAAGGGTACTGCTTTTTATACACAAATCAGAACTCATCTGAGCGGCTTGATAAATTTGTACAAACGACAAGCGGTTTTGATATCGCAAATCTTGATTTGAAGTTCAGAAAAAGCGGTGATCTCTTAAAAGGTCATAATCAGAGTGGAAGTCAGTTTCGATGGGTTGATTTGGCAGAAGATGAGGAGATAGTCAAATGTGTAAAAAGTGATTTAAACAAAGAGAGGAGTCTCTCTTTGCATGTAGATTAGTATAGTCCGAACCTTCCATCATTTCTTTTGTAAAGGACACGTGTTTTATTATCATTATCTAAAAATATTTCAAACAACTTGTTTGTATCTTTTAAATCATTTAAAACATCCTCTACCTCTCTTGGTTTATAAAGCGAGAGTTCAACCGGCACTATCTCATCCTCCATAGACTCACTAATCTCATTTAAGTTTACACTTAGATTTGACTCACTTTTAGCTTCGTTTATGCCATCTTTGTAGTGATTATTATCTTTATCATGTATGCGACGTAGTGCTTTTTGCGCTCTTGAAGTTGCCAAATCTATAGCAGCATAAAGGTCTTGATCGCTTTGTTTGATTACAATAGAGTTTTTATGAGCAAGCTTTATCACATACTCAACAACAGAGTGCTCTTTATTTTTTTTTGTTTGAGTTGTTGCAACTATATTTACAGAGATAATATCCATGTTATATTTGCCAAGTGTCTCAATAGATGCATTCATATGAGTTTTAATAGGTTCAGTAAGCTCTATTTGTCTTCCTGTTAATGTTATATTCATAATAAATCCTTTAGTTTGTAGATGTATAAGGATTATAGCATTAAATAGGTTAGAATGGCTTAGAGTTTATAGTTTTTGGATAGTTCTTCTAAAGTAACTAATAGGTTCTGTTGTTATGTTCGCATCATTAACACTAACGGTTACATCCATTAAAACAGAGCCGTTTTGTTCAGGAGTTGTTATATATATAGGAACACCTCCGGGGCTATATGGAGTACATATCGTGCCTGCAACATTAGTAGTAACTCCAGTGTATATATACCGCATAGTAACATTTGCGGTGTAGATAGAGCCTCCAAAATCAGTTGTATAGTTATTTTGACACCCATTTGTTGCAATCTCTAAAAGTGCTAACTCTGCAGCACTTTTAGCATGTAGTGCTACTTGTTCATAAAGATACAAATCAACTGTTTTTTTGCTGGTCTCCGTAGTTAGGGCAAGTGATAGAGCCATAATAGTAGAGATGATGACGATAACTACAATTGCCATAATCATGGCAAAGCCTGAACGCTTCTTTAGAAAAAGCCCTCTTTTTTTATGAGAAGTTATTTTTAAAATACTGTTTTTTCTTTGCATAACGAATACTCCTCTACTAAATCGCTCTTAACACACACCTGCAGCTTGATGATTGAGCCAACGGCTCTAAACTGAAATGTACTTACATCCTCCATAAGTGTTACTGCTGTTCCATCTGCGGCATAGCTCTCACCTTCCCACGGCTGGTAATCATACCACAGTGTTAAAGTACCTGTGTTTGTACCGGCATCGTAGTTAGTTATCCCGACTGCATATGCTGTCCATGCAAGTTGATAGTACTCATAAACGTCAACACCTGTGAAATTGTTATCTGCTCCCGTGGCTCCGTTTGTCGGAATAAATTGGTTTGCAACACCATTGCTTCTTATTGGGTGCATAGCTTCATTTTGTGTTGTGATTGCACCGATAGCAGTATCCCATCCATATCCCGTTCGTATATCGCTATCTGAGCCGACAAAGTATATAGCGGTATTATTAATATCGCTTCCACCGTTTGAGAGTACCCCAATTAGTGTGTTTAATGCTACTGTGTCAGTTCCGGGAGAGACTAAAGTAGTAGAAGTTGATAAATCAAGATCTATTATTCCGCTCCAGTGTGGTAGAACAGCACTATTTCCACGAAAACCGTCAATATCTGTACCGACCCACTCTAAAATTGGAGCTGTCAAGTCAGTGTTACTTGCAAGTGCCTGAAAATTGCCGTCTGTCTGCCTTGCTATGACAGAATCTTTTATGCGGTATTGAAGTCTTGCTGCTATGGTCTCGGCAGCAGAAGTACTTTGTGATTGAAGTCTATTATTTACGCTTGAGAAGATAAAATTTTGGTATGCTTGAGAGAGAAGCTCAACTCCAAATTTTGCTAAAATTCCCATAATTACTATAACAAAGATAAGCTCTAGGAGAGTAAAAGCGGCTCTACGCATTAAAATCTCCTCTTGAAGTAGTCTATCTCTCCGAGATTAGCACTATATATACTAAGACGAGTTATTAAAGTTGTTCCGTCAGCTTCAAATATAGAAACTGTAAGCTCCTTTACATTTACATCTCCCAATCCCATAGCTATTTCCATCTGGCTTTGGTATGTGTCTTTATATGTTGCAGCGCCTGCTAGCGGGTTGTCAAATATATTACCAACCCCATGTACACTCATGTTTAAACTAGGAATAAGTAGCTCGGCAGCAGTATAGTTGACACCCGCAGCCACACTACTATCTAAGCATCTTCTATGAAAGGGTTGATTTATATGCCCCGGTCTTAATCTATCAGCATCACAATTTGAGTCAACATCAACGACTCTAGATAAGCTGCTAACATTAATGTCTTCTATAGACCTGTTGTCCCAATAGTATGTTGTTGCTTCCATCAGTTCGGCAGAAGCCGCAAATATAGCTTCTTGAACTATATTCTCCTCTACTCCCCTTGAAGTTACTTGAATCATCATAGGAAGAGACATAACGGAAATAGCTATAACAACGATAGCGAATATAAGCTCTAGCATGGTAAAAGCGGATCTCATAAGAGCGTTACTTCTATTTACCACATTAGTCTCCTGTTGGTAGTTGCACCACCTACACTTCTCGTTGTTGTATCAGTTTCACTCTCGCCTGTCCAGTCTCCTACATTGTCAAATTCAACTTGAAACTCGTTTCTATTAGCGAAAGGGTTACTTTCGTTGTAAATCAACCACAAAGAAGCATTATTTTCCATTGTTGTTTTATATGGGTAGCCCCTGCTCCCATCATAGTCAAGAGTTGTAACAGATGGATTTCCAATAGGATTGTCTGTTGCAACTACAGTATCAGCGGGCACGTTAGCTCCGCCTCTTTGTACAACAATACTGACATTACCGTCGTTAGCAATGTTATGATTGTCATTTATAAACCATCTTACGTCATCTACTCTTCTAGAGTTAACGCCGTTTGGCAGAAGAGCTCTATCACATGTATTGCCGCCAACAGTACCAAAACAGTAAGACTCAAAGTAGATATTGGCTGTGCCTGTATTTCCATCATACCTCTGTCTTGAAGCATGAGTTCTGCCGTAGAGATGAGTTAGGTTTAAATCTAAATTTATTGTTCCTTGAGTTGTTTTATCTGCAACTAAATCAGCATTCATTGTACAATCTGTCGGCGTGGAGCAGTTTGCATCATAAGCAGAAAATGTTATCCTTTCAGGGTTTAACACATTAGTTACATTTCTGTCAAAGTTTAAATTTAAAATAGTGTTCGCAGCTCCGCTATTTGACTGATTAAAATCATTTGTCCCTAAAGTTATTGTTCCGGCAGGATTATTCATAGTTCCATTTTGATCAGTTAGAGGCAAGCCGTCACCGTTATGGTATCTATATCTATAGTTAGTCGCACCTGATATTGCTGATTTGTTTAGAGTTAAAGCTACAGGTTTTGCATAACAGTTATCTACAAAGTTGCTTAGTGTTGAGTTGTCTTCACCAAGTGCAGTTACAGGGCCTACTAAATGAAGAGACATCTCTTCATTTAACAATACATTAGACATATAAATAAATGGATTTCCAGAAAAGTCGGTGCTGTTGTTCTCCCCACGCGATGGAGCTATGCTGTCTAAGTCAAATCTATAAGGGTGAAAAGTTAAATCATGATCTTTATATACGCGTCCGCCTTCATCACTGCCATGGTCTGTACGTATCTCACATCCATACCTACCGCCGACTAGGGTTGAAGATGTTGAACCGGTAATGCAGTCATCACCGGATGCAAAACCTCCACTAACAGATGTATCATGATGTGCCATATTTTGCCAATCTACAGCCGTCCAAGAGGTATCAGTAATATTTAATCTATACTCTCCCACTTCAGAGAGAAGACGCTCTTCATTCTGCATTACTCCATTAGCAACATAAAAAGGGATATTTTCATCTGAGATATTATTGCATCCTGTTTTAGTGCTTTGAGGATCCCAAAACATAGTTGCTTTATAATCACTTGCTCCATTGAAGTAGCGTGTGTAACCTTTTACAGAAGACAAACCATCATGTCCGGTTGCTGTAATATCAAAACGATAATTATATCCAGCAGCTAAATTCATTCTCCCTGCCGGTGTGGTAGTAGGAGTGTAACCTACTTGTGTTGAGAGGTCAATTTTGGTTGTGTTCTTTGGATTTGACGGGTCGGTTATTATGTTGTAATCTGGCAATAACTTATCTACATCATAAATACGAAGATCGTATGATTCTGGGCGAATAGAAAAGTTGTCACGCGAGCAAAGTGGTTGAGCATAATTGTTTTTTATACAAGTAAAACAAGTAGTTGAGGTAGAATCCGAACACTCTACACTGCACTGTGTATGAACATCACTTTTATATAATCCAGAAATCGACAAGAGAGTTTTATTGCTATTTGTTGTACTTGCACTCCAATCTTGAATTAGTGTTCCATTTTGGTCATTAAAGTACCAAACACGAAATGCCGCATTCTTAACGGCAAAATTGTAGTAGTCAGCACTTTGTGGCGTAATGTCCGCTTGATAATTAGAAGGCGTAAAGTTTATAGGAACAAATATAGGTTCTGACAAGGAGGAGTCAGGATTTGAACAAGATGCATTTAAGTCACCAAATGCATCAACATCTATAATTTCAGCTAAAACGGTTGTGTTTACATTTGAAATCGGTGCTTCATTATTTCCTGTTGTAGGCGTTGAATCAAAGACAACAGAGGTGTTAAAAGGGTTACGAGAAATCTGCGTGAGAAGATTATTTTTAATATCATCGTTTGCTTGACCGCTTTGGACAACATTGAATTGTCCCCAAGCCGGAGTATAAAAAGCTGTAGGAGGGCAGAGTGGAATATTCTCGCCACCGAGCAAATAATCAGGATATACAATTTCTTTACCTCCAGCAGTAATATAATATCTCAGTGATAAACCAAGTGGCTCTTCTAGCTCTCCTAAACCTGTTATGTTTTTAGGGCTTAGTTTATATTTTGTGAATATATAGTCCCCGGCATCTAGGGAGCCATTTCCTTTTCTAATGTCATGTCCATTTGTACACCCATTGTTTGCTAGAGAGTTGTCTCCATTTTCATCATACTCACATAGAGGGTCTGTGAAAGTTGGCGGACCTCTGTCAATGAGAGCCGAACCGTTAACGTTTGATGTATAAATATTACCTGTCTGATCAAAAATAGTATCATTTACATCCGCTTTTAAAGCTATTCCTTCTGCTACTATGTCGGCTTCTTGGTTTCTTAGATAGACAACTATCTCTAAATCAGAAGATGATACTGTTGAGTCTAAGTGTGCTACCGGATAAGCATCTCTATCTACACTTAAATAACTTCCATCTTGTTTTATTGAGTAGTCATAACACATCTGTGGAAGATATAGTTCTGTTGAAAAGACTATTAAAGATGGAAAATAGGTATCACCAATTGAAGTAAATTGAAATTTTGCTCCAATTTCATCATTTGTAATAATATTTCTAGCACCACTTGTTGTTCCTGTATCATATTTGTGTATATCTATACCGTTGTTGTTTGTCAAATTGGGACTTCTTGTTCCATCTACGTCAACTCTAGAGTCAAATGTTCCTATATCTTGTAAAGCAGTATTATATGTTGCTCCAGCCATTCTTATAACGTCACCTGTGATATACTTATCACCTTCTCCTGTAAATACATAGGTTTTAGAGTCTACTGAACCGGCTTTAGGAGTTAAAAATCCGCTAACAGATATATCAATATTTCCAGTATACTTAGTAACCTGTTTATAGCCATCAAAGATAGTTATATTTCTTGCACTTGCTTCATCTGGGTCTTTGTAAATTACAACTAATGTCCAAGCTCCATATGCTCCCAATCCATCAGGTGTGTCCCCTGTAATTGTATAAAAATTTGTTGTATCTATATAGTAAGTTCCACTGCCATTTACTACACTTGAAGCGTCGGCACTAGCAGAGTATATAGGAATGCCATCGGTTGTGTCATAATCTTTTATATCGGCAGTAAGAGATGTAAATACTCCAGCGCTTCCTTTTCTGATACCGATTACTCCGGCATCAGTTTTAGATGTAGAATCCCAAGTCTCGTTATCATTTTTACGCCCTTGCCAATATATACGAGCGTATTCAACAGTAGCATTTGTAGGTAAAGTAAGAGTAGAGTAAGAGATAGGCGCTTTTTGTAAATTAGTTCCAGCATTTGAAGCAGTTGTAGTCGGCTCAACACATACTCCACCGCTTAGTATACAAAGAACAGTATTTCCAATTACTTTTACATCTCCAAATAGACTTGTTTGGGTTCGTTGTACAAAATCACGCCCCCCTGTGGTTTCAGTTCCATCAGAGAATGTAAAAACCAAAGTATATGCTTGAGAAGTTGAGTGTCTCCTCTCATAAGCAATAACTATCTGCTGTCCTGCATTAACATCTATTGTTGAAGATGACTTTTCATTTGAGTTATCAGTATCACTCCAAAGAGTAGTTGAGCATCCATCTATTATATAGAGTGAGTTGGAGTAAGCGCCCATGCTAGAGTTTACCTGAATTGTACCGTCTACAGCAGGAGTAAAATTGTAGTAGTGAGTAGTGTACCCAGATATAGTGTCATTTATAGTAGCATACGCAGGTGCTGTTGCCCCATTTAAGCCTGAAATGGTCTCTCCGGGACATAAATTAATATCTGCGTTTAAACTGGGTAAAGTAAGAAAACCTATAATGTTAAAAAGAAAGACTAATCGTAAGAAATATTTCACAGTTTTCATCCAATCCTCCAAATAAAACAGTAATTATTACATAATATATAGCATTTTATATATAAGTAAGCTTAATAGTTGCTTAATGTTTTGCTTGGAAGTTTTAATTATATATGACATCTATTAGAAATCTATTTTTTCAAAAAATCAGAAATCTTCTCTGCTACGCCGTATTTGGCAGAGTCGCTTAAAATTACTTGGGCGGCTCTG
>NZ_JALOAA010000033.1 GCF_023229025.1 Sulfurimonas sp. | reverse complement strand
CTCCCAAAAGAGATATTTTTAAAAATCCCTACTTACATACTTCACCCCGGTATCAGAGGCGACAGAGGTCATAATTCGCTAGACCACGCCTTGCGAGATGATAAAAAAGAGTGGGGAGTCGTGATCCTTAGAGCAAATGAAGAGCTTGACGGCGGAGATATTTACGCAGAAGTCAGATTTGATATGCGAGAGAGTTACAAGGCGTCCATCTATAGAAATGAAGTTGCATGTACTGCTTCAAAAGCTCTCAAAATTCTTTTAAAAAACCTACATGACAAAGATTTTAAACCTACTCCTCAGCTAAAATCTCCGATACATAACTATCTATCAGAGAGCCAGAGAGCAATTGATTGGCAAAAAGATACAACTAAAGAGATTATAAAAAAGATATATGTGAGCGATAGTTACCCCGGTGTTAAAGATGAGTTTTTAGGAGTAGAGTGTTATCTTTTTGGAGCGCATGAAGAGGAGACTTTACGAGGAGAGGCAAAAGAGATAATCGCAAAAAGAGACGGTGCTATTTGTGTCGCAACTATTGATGGCGCTTTATGGATAAGCCACATGCAAGAGGTCGGGAGGTTTAAACTTCCATCTACATATGTTTTAAAAGAGAAGATAAAAGGGGTAAAGGAGATACGCATACCGCTGATAGCCAAATATAAAGAAAACACCTTTCATGAGATTAGCTCAAAAATTATAGGCGAAGCAGGGTATCTCTACTTTAACTTTCACAACGGTGCCATGCACTCTGAGCAGTGCATAAGGCTAAAATATGCGTTTGAGCATCTAAGCGAGAGCTGTAAAGTGATAGTTTTAATGGGCGGAGAGGATTTTTTTAGCAACGGGATTCATCTAAATATCTTGCAAGACTCAAAAAAGCAGGGAGAAGATGGCTGGAGCAACATAAACGCTATGAATGATGTCGTAAAATCGATACTTTTTGCTGATGAAGTTATCACTGTTGCATCTTTAGGCAAAAACGCAGGGGCAGGCGGAGTCTTTTTGGCTCTTGCATGTGACTATGTTGTCGCACAAAAGGGAGTTGTGTTAAATCCGCACTACAAAACATTAGGACTAAGTGGGAGCGAATATCACACTTATACATTAGAAAAAAGAGTAGGCAAAGAAAAAGCAGAGGAACTTTTGAACAACTGTTTGCCAATAAGTGCAGATAGTGCTTTTAGGATTGGTATGATTGATAAAGTTTTTGAAGATGACGATTATTTTGACTCTTTAGGGGAGTTTGCTCAAAAACTATGCGAAGATGAAGATAGATACAGTGATTTTTTATATAAAAAAGAGGATTATCTATCCAAAAACATCTCCACGATAGAGAAGAAAAAAGAGCAGGAGTTAAAAGTCATGTATCCAGAGTTTTGGGATGAAGATAGCTCTTTTCATAAACTTAGATATGATTTTGTTTATAAAGTGTGTTCCATTGAAACACCTAAAAGATTAAAATCAAGAGGCACTAGCGCCGAGGGAAATCTAGTGTTAGTGACAAAATAAAATCAAGGAATACGGATGCATGAGTATAGTATAGTCCAGTCTCTTTTAGACTCATGTGAAGCCAATGCACTGAAGAATAATGCAAAAAAAGTAACCAAAGTTGTAGTGAAAATCGGTGTCATGAGCGGAGTTGAGCCAGAGCTTTTAAGAACTGCGTTTGATACATTTAAAGAAAAGACACTCTGTGAAGATGCGGAGTTTGTCATAAATATCCAGCAAATCGTTATAAAATGCAATAAATGCCTAAAAGAATCAGTTTTAGAGAGTATAGAGTATCGTTGCCCTACATGTAAAGATATAGATATTGATATTCTTGATGGGGAAGATATGTATCTGATGCAGTTAGAGCTTGTGTAGATGTAAAGTATGATTTAGGAGGCATCTTAAATTTGAAGCTACAATCAAAGAGAGTTTTTAAGGTATTTATATTGTTGAAAAATTCTATAATAGTAGAAATGTAAAAATTTATATTTAAGTTAAACAATGCTTAAAGCTTTTTTAGGTAAAATTGCGCACTTTTTATATATATTTAAGGAATTGTACATGTACGCAATTATCAAAAACGGTGGCAAGCAGTATAAAGTTCAAGAGGGTGATATTTTATTATTAGATAAAATGTCTCTTGAGCCAAAAGCTTCTATCGAGATTAAAGAAGTTCTAGCTGTTAATGCAGGCGAACTTAAAGTTGGAGCACCATTTATTGAGGGTGCTGTTGTAACTGCTGAGGTTATTAATGAAGGGCGCCAGAAGAAAGTTATAACTTTTAAAAAGCGTCGTCGTAAAGACTCTAAAGTAAAAAGAGGCTTTAGAAGAGATTATACGCGCGTTCGTATTACAAATATAGCGGCATAAGCTAAAAAAACTTAAGGAGATTTAAGATGGCACATAAGAAAGGTCAAGGTAGTACACAAAATAATCGTGACTCGGCTGGTAGAAGACTTGGTGTAAAGAAGTATGGTGGAGAGGCTGTAGTAGCAGGTAATATCATTATTCGTCAAAGAGGAACTAAAGTTCATCCTGGAAAAAATGTCGGTATGGGAAAAGACCATACTATTTTTGCTTTGGTTGACGGAGTTGTATCATTTCATAGAAAAGATAAAAAACGTCAACAAGTTTCAATTATCCCCGCTGCATAATTCTACAATATTTGAGCCTTGGCTCAAATATTTCTACTTCAAATTTAGACTTCTTGTCTAACAAAATTTTAAATATTTAACAGTTTACTTTTTATTGTCAGTAGTAAATTCTTAAGTATTAAACATCAAGGAAAATATATGTTTACGGACAGCGTAGAATTAACAGTCTCTTCTGGAAAAGGTGGGCAAGGATGTGTCGCATTTCGTCGTGAAAAATTTGTCGTAAACGGTGGACCAAATGGTGGAGACGGCGGCAAAGGCGGCGATATCTGGTTTAAGTGCGACAATAACACTCACACACTCTCTCACTTTCAAAAAAAGATGCATATAAAAGCAGATAACGGAGCTCCGGGTGAAGGTTCTAATATGACCGGAAAATCAGGTGTTAAAAAGACTATTATTGTGCCACCGGGAACACAGATAATAGATCTAGAGAGTGGTGAAGTGCTGTTTGATATGCTGGAGGATGGACAAGAAGAGCTTTTTATTACGGGCGGAAAAGGCGGACTTGGAAATACCCACTTTAAATCCTCTACAAACCAGAGACCTACTTATGCTCAACCGGGACAAAAGGGAGAGACAAGAAGAATTAAGCTTGATCTTAAACTTATAGCTGATGTTGGCTTGGTAGGTTTTCCTAATGTCGGTAAATCCACCCTCATATCAACAGTCTCAAACGCTCGCCCAGAGATTGCAAACTATGAGTTTACAACATTAACGCCCAAACTCGGTCAGGTAAATATAGGTGACTTTGAGTCATTTGTTATGGCTGATATTCCGGGTATTATTGGTGGAGCACATGAAGGAAAAGGTCTTGGAATTGAGTTTTTAAGACATATAGAGAGAACTGAGATACTTCTTTTTATGATTGATTTAGCATCATATAGAGATTTAAAAGAGCAGATAGAGACGCTAAAAGAAGAGGTTGCGGCATTTTCAGATAAGTTAGCGCATAGTAAATATGCAATTGCTCTAACTAGAGTCGATGTAGTGCCGGCAGATGAAATACAAGAGCTAATTACAGGCTTTTTGAAGATGCAGGGAGTAGAACCTACTAAAGATAGCGATATAGGTTTTGATAAGACGATGCCTTATTTTATTCAAAAAACAGCGGAGGAGACACTTGGCTATAACAGAGCACTTCCATACTTTATAGTGCCTATCTCCTCTGCTACAAATAAAAATATTGAGCCGCTTAAAAATGCTCTCTTTAAGCTAGTTCAATCAAAAAGGCAAGAGTCCTAAAATATGAGAAGAGTTGTTGTAAAAGTTGGAAGTGCAGTTTTAACGCAAAATGATTCTATTGCTCTAGAGAGAATGAAGGAGCTGGTGGATTTTTTATGTAAACTTAGAGAGACAAATGATGTTATTTTAGTCTCTTCTGGAGCAGTAGCAGCAGGTTACACAGCTTTAAAGTTAGATAGAAGTGTACTGCAAAATAAACAAGCCTTAGCTGCAATCGGGCAGCCGATACTTATGAACAAATATAGTAAGAAGTTTGGAGTGCATGATGTATTAACTGCGCAGGTTTTAGTAACTGCCGCAAACCTGCAAAGAGAAGATGAGATACAGAGAATCAAAGATACAGTCAATACTCTTCTCTCAAACGGAGTCATTCCTATTATAAACGAAAATGATGCAACATCAACTAAAGAGTTAGTCGTTGGAGACAATGATCAACTCTCGGCATATATTACAAAGCATACAGACTCAGATCTACTTGTTATTCTATCGGATATTGATGCTTATTATGATAGTGATCCGAGAAAAAATCCAAATGCTAAAATCCTTAAAACAGTAGAGAGCATAGATGAGAATGAGCTTGAGAAAGAGGCAACTCCTCATGGTGCTTTTGCAACAGGTGGAATTTTGACAAAACTAAAAGCTGCCAACTATCTGTTAGGACATGGAGTTGATATGGTGCTAGCTAGCGGATATGACCTAAGTGATATTAAGAGTCTTTTGCTTGAGGCTAGACATGAGGGTGGAACTATCTTTACTAAGGCTAAGAGATGAAAATTATTTTTATGGGAACACCTGATTATGCAGGTCATATTTTAGAAAAAATCATCACTACCAAAGATATGGAGGTAGTCGCGGTCTATACACAACCCGATAAACCCGTTGGACGGAAAAAAATCTTAACTCCTCCCGTTGTTAAGACAATTGCCCTTCAAAACAACATTAGTGTTTACCAGCCTGAGAGATTAAGAGACGTAGAAACGATTAACGAGTTAAAAAATATAGAGTGTGACTACATTGTAGTTGCCGCATACGGGCAGATACTTCCACGCGAGATATTAGAGCATGCCCCTTGCATAAATCTTCATGCTTCAATATTGCCTCACTATAGAGGAGCAAGTCCGATACAACAGACTCTTTTAAATGGCGATAGCAAAACAGGTGTAACTGCCATGTTAATGGACGAAGGTCTTGATACCGGAGATATTATAAAAATCAAAGAGATTGATGTTGGCGAAAATGAGATGGCAGAGTCACTGTTTGAGAGACTATCTTTTGCTGCCTGCGAGCTTACTATTGATGTTCTAGAGAATTTCGACTCTTTTACACCAACAAAGCAGGATAACTCTAGAGCCTCATATTGCACAAAAATAACTAAACAAGACGGCGAGGTTTCATTTGAGGATGCCTCTTTGCTTTTTAACAAATATCGTGCGTTTACTCCTTGGCCGGGAGTCTATCTCGCTTCGGGCTTAAAGTTAAAAAAGATAGAGATGGTAGAGAAAGAGAGCCAAAATATGAGCGGAGAGATACTACATGTAGATAGAGAGTCTATTGTAGTGGGTTGTAAAAAAGGAACGATAAAAGTTTTAAGTGTTCAGCCGGAGTCAAAAAAAGAGATGGATATATTATCTTATATAAACGGTAAGAGAGTAGGCGTTGCAGATACTCTCTCTTAAAAGGGTAGATTCAACTCAAAAATATCTAAAAGAGTTGATTAAAGAGAACAGAATTTCCCTGCCATATGCAGTTGTAGCAGAGTTACAGACAGAGGGGGTAGGAAGCAGAGGAAACTCTTGGAGTGGAGCTGATGGAAATCTTTTTTTATCATTTGCCATACCATTGAAAGATTTGCCAAAAGATTTGAAACTTGAATCTGCATCTATCTATTTTTCTTATATTTTAAAAGAGACGTTAGAGGAGTTTAATTCTACTGCTTGGTTAAAGTGGCCTAACGACTTTTATATAGAGAATAAAAAAGTCGGAGGGATGATTACAAACCTTATAGCGGACGCTATAGTCTGCGGCGTAGGGATAAACATAGCATCATCACCTAATGATTTTGCAATATTAGATATAAATTTAAACAGAGATGAGCTTATAAAAAGGTATTTTATAAATATTAAAAAAAAGAGTTCATGGAAGCAAGTTTTTAGTAAATATAAGTTAGAATTTTACAGAAATCAAAACTTTTATACACACAGTAAAAATTTAAGAATTTCTTTAAAAGATGCATCACTTCAAAGTGATGGGTCTGTTGTAGTCAATGGTGAGAGGATATATAGTCTAAGATGAGTGAAGTAATTGTAATAGCAAATCAAAAGGGTGGCGTAGGTAAAACTACAACTGCTGTTAACTTGGCTGCCTCGCTTGCTGTTGCAGAAAAAAAAGTTCTTTTAATAGACTCAGATCCGCAGGCCAATGCTACTACGTCTTTGGGCTTTCACAGAAACGATTATGAGTTTAACATCTATCATGTACTAATCGGAACAAAAAAACTAAAAGATATTATTTTAAAGTCAGAACTCCCAACTCTTCATCTCGCACCCTCAAATATTGGGCTTGTAGGAATAGAAAAAGAGTACTATGATGCACAAAACTCAAAAGGACGCGAGCTTGTTTTAAAAAAAGCAATAGCAAATGTACTAAAAGATTACGACTATATCATTATAGACTCCCCTCCGGCACTTGGACCTATGACGATAAATGCGCTCTCAGCTTCAAACTCGGTAATAATCCCCATCCAGTGTGAATTTTTTGCGCTTGAGGGTTTGGCACAGTTATTAAATACTATAAAACTTGTAAGAAAGTCTATAAATCAAAAATTAAATATAAGAGGTTTTTTGCCAACAATGTTTAGTGCGCAAAACAATCTATCAAAACAAGTTTTTGCAGATTTAAAGCAGCACTTTGATAGTAAACTCTTTAAAGATTTAAATGGAGAGATTATAGTGGTTCCTAGAAATGTTAAATTAGCTGAGTCGCCATCATTTGGTAAGCCGGCTATTCTTTATGATGTAAAATCAGTAGGTTCGGTTTCTTATCAAAATTTAGCACAAGCGATTATAAAAGTATGAAATCACAAAAATTAGGTAGAGGATTGGGCGCACTTTTAGGTGAAATAGATGAGGCGTATGAGAATGAGATTTCTCAAAAAGATTCAATTGTAGAGATTCCTCTAAAAGATATTAGACCAAATCCGTTTCAACCGAGAAAACACTTTGAAGAGAGCTCTCTTTATGAGCTTAGCGAATCTATAAAAAATGATGGCTTACTGCAGCCTATAGTTGTAACGGAGGATATTGACGGATATGTTTTGATTGCAGGAGAGAGAAGACTGCGTGCATCAAAATTGGCAAAACTAAAGACAATACGCGCCATTATTTTAAACAGCGACGATCAGAAGATGAGACAGTTTGCTCTTATAGAGAATATCCAAAGAGACGAGTTAAACTCTATAGAACTTGCGCACGCTTACGGAGAACTTATAAAACTCCATGAAATTACGCAAGAAGAGTTATCTACTAGAATTCATAAAAGTAGAACGCACATTACTAACACTATCAGACTTCTGCAACTTTCACAAAAAACGCAAAGAGCACTTATAGAGAAGAAGATAAGTACCGGTCATGCTAAGGTGCTAGTTGGTTTAGATGAGAAGCAGCAGCAGCTTATTGTTAATTCAATAATTGGACAAAAACTTAGTGTAAGAGAAGTTGAAGCAACCATAAAGAGTATAAAAAATTCAAAATCTGATTTATCCGACAAGACAGAGAGTTGCTCTTATGACTTTAGTAGTTTAAAAGAGAGATTATCTGAATTAGGTTTTAAAAATAAAAACTCTGCTAAAAGCTTAACAATAGAGTTTGAAGATGAAGAGCAGATAGAGAAATTTTTAAACTTTTTTTCAAATTAAGAACTACTTATGCTAATTAATTTAAAATATTTTATATAAAATATAAATATTTTTTAATTTTTTTGTCAGTTTAACAATTCTTTTAATTTTAACATAGTATAATCACGCAACTTTTAGGAGGCGCTATGTTAGATATAAATCCGATACTACTTGTAGCTACATTAATTGTATTTCTTTCGCTTATAGCCGCTCTAAACAGTTGGCTTTACAATCCATTATTTGCATATATGAGTAAAAGGGATGATGACATCAAAAAAGATCTTGAAAAAGTAGGATCTAATGATGATGAAATCAGAGAGCTTGAATCAAAAGCAAAGTCAATAATTGCAAACGCTAAGCTGGAAGCAGCGACTTTAAGAGAGAAAGTTATTACGGATGCTAAAGAGTTAGCAGAGAGTAAGTTAGAAGCAAAACGAGCTGAATTAGCTAGTCAGTACTTAGAGTTTGAGCAGTTGCTTGCTAAAACTCGTGAACAGTTGGGAAGTGATTTAAAATCCCAGATTCCACTGTTTAAAGAAGCTGTTAAAGCTAAATTTAGTCAAATATAAGGATGTAATGTGAGTAGAATTTTAGTATTTATGCTAATGATATCAACCTTTGCATTGGCATCTAATGGCAATGCAGAGAGTACAGGCACCGATATAGTACAAAGAACAGTCAATTTTCTACTATTTGCCGGACTAATTTGGTATCTTGTTGCTGAACCTGTCAAAAATTATTTTGCATCAAGAAGTCAGGGGATTGCTGATGAGATGAAAAAGGTTCAAGATAAATTAAGAGAGACGGCAGCTTTGAAGAAGGATGCTCTTGCTAAAATATCGGCAGCTGAAAAGTTTGCACAAGATTTGGCAATTAGCTCAAAAAAAGAGAATAAAGTTATAAACGATAACATTATGGCTCAATGTGATGCAGACATTTTAATTATGTCAAAACAGCAAGCCGTACTTATAGATTTTGAGCAAAGAAGAATGGTCAGAAGTGTAGTAGAAGAGACACTTAAAGAGGTGCTTGCTCAAAGTGATGAGAGCTTTGATAAAGAAGCAATGGCAAATGTTATCTTAAAGAAGGTGGCATAAGATGGAAGAGTTAATCGCAAAAAGATATATAAAAGCTATCAAGCAAGGTTCTAGTGCGGAAAATATGCAAAATATAGCTTCTATATTTGCTGTTTTAGCCGAAGCGTTTAATAATGAAAAATTTAACCAAATTATTAACAACCCTGATGTAAGTAAACAGCAAAAATCAGAAATATTATTAGATGCAGTTAAATCTACTAACTCTAAAGATGTTGAAAACCTGATTAAACTACTTGCTGAACATAATCGTATCAATATTATTCCTGCTGTTGCGGAAGTGATGAGAAAAGATATTGCAATTACAAACAAAAGTTATAGCGGAGCTGTTTATAGTAATAGCGATATTGATGCTAAAGTTATAGATGATTTAAGCATTGGTTTAGGTAGCAAGTTTAATTCAAAAATATCATTAAAGTTTGAAAAAAGCAGTTTTAACGGAATAAAAGTAGATGTCGCAGATTTGGGTGTTGAGATTAGTTTCTCAAAATCTAGAATCAATAGTCAAATTATAGAACATATTGCAAAAGCAATTTAATTTTCAACGAGAGGAGATGTGTAGTGGTAGCAAAAATTCAGGCTGATGAAATCAGCTCAATAATCAAAGAGCGTATCGATAACTTTGAACTAAGTATAGATATTAATGAGACAGGTAAGATTGTCTCTTATGCTGATGGTGTTGCGCAAGTTTACGGACTAAGCAACGTTATGGCTGGGGAGATGGTAGAGTTCGAAGAGGGAACAAGAGGTTTAGTCATGAACCTTGAGGAGAGCACTGTAGGTGTTGTTATTCTTGGAGCAGGATTAATGTTAAAAGAGGGGATGTCTGTTAAGAGATTAGGCAAACTTCTTAAAGTTCCTGTTGGCGACGCTCTACTGGGTCGTGTAGTAAATGCTCTTGGTGAGCCGATTGACGGTAAGGGTCCTATAGAGACAACTGAAACTCGTTTTGTAGAGGAGAAAGCTCCAGGAATCATGAGCAGAAAATCTGTTCATGAGCCTTTGGCAACCGGTATTAAAGCAATTGATGCTCTAGTTCCAATCGGAAGAGGTCAAAGAGAACTTATAATCGGTGACAGACAGACAGGTAAAACAACGGTTGCTCTTGATGCTATTATCAATCAAAAAGGTAACGGCGTTGTTTGTGTCTATGTTGCTGTTGGACAAAAAGAGTCAACTGTTGCTCAAATTGTTCGTCGCTTAGAGGAGCATGGTGCACTTGAGTACACTATTATTGTCTCTGCAACAGCTGCAGAAGCTGCAGCACTTCAATTTTTAGCTCCTTATACAGGTGTTACAATGGGTGAGTATTTCCGTGATAACGCTAGACATGGTCTGATTGTATATGATGATTTGACTAAACATGCAGTTGCTTACCGTGAGATGTCACTTATTCTTCGTCGTCCTCCGGGTCGTGAAGCATATCCTGGTGATGTTTTTTATATCCACTCTCGTCTTTTAGAGAGAGCTGCAAAGCTTTCAGATGAGAAGGGTGCAGGATCTTTAACAGCTCTTCCTATTATTGAGACACAAGCCGGTGACGTTGCGGCATACATCCCGACAAACGTTATATCTATCACTGATGGTCAAATTTTCCTAGAGACTGAACTATTTAATTCAGGTATTCGTCCTGCAATTAACGTTGGTCTTTCGGTTTCACGTGTTGGTGGAGCTGCTCAGATTAAAGCTACTAAACAAGTTGCAGGAACACTTAGACTTGATCTTGCACAGTACCGTGAACTTCAAGCATTTGCGCAATTTGCATCTGACCTTGATGAGACATCACGTAATCAACTTGAGCGTGGTCAAAGAATGGTAGAAGTTTTAAAACAAGGACCTTTCTCTCCACTCTCTGCTGAGAAGCAAGTAGTTATTATATTTGCCGGTAATGAGGGCTTCTTAGATGATATGGATCCATCAAATGTTGTTCGTTTTGAGGCTGAGATGTATCCTTTTATTGAGGCAACTTATCCTCAGATTTTTGAGAACATCAGAAGTACTTCTAAAGTAGATGATGACACTAAAGCATTGATGAAAAAAGCACTTGAAGAGTTCAAAGCTAGCTTTATAGTAGCGTAAGGATAACTTATGGCAAACTTGAAAGATATTCAAAGACAGATTAAGAGTGTAGCTAACACTCAAAAGACGACACGTGCTATGAAACTTGTATCGACTGCAAAACTAAAACGTGCAGAAGAGCTAGCTAAGCGCTCTCGTCTTTATGCTGCAAAAATGAATCAGGTGCTTGCCGAAATTGCTGGACGTATAAAATGCAACAAAATCGGTGGATTGGACAATCGATGTTTTTTAGAGATTGAAGATCCAAAAACTGTTGACATAGTTTTTGTTACTGCTGATAAAGGTTTATGTGGTGGTTTTAATATTCAAACTATTAAAGCTGTTAAAGAACTTTTAGCAGAGTATAAAGCAAAAAATGTAAAAGTGCGTTTACGTGGAATCGGCAAGAAGGGCATAGAGTTTTTTAAATACAATGAAGTTGAACTTTTTGATTCGGTAGTAAATCTTAGTTCTAAGCCAGACAAAGATGGCTCAGATAGCTTCATAATATCTTCTATCGAAGATTTTAAAGATGGAAAAATCGACGCTCTTCACATTGTATATAACGGTTATAAAAACATGATTACTCAAGAGTTGCATGTTAATAAAATATTGCCGGTCGATTCAACTCAGTTTGAGTGCGAAGAGCTAGAGCAATCTATGCTAGAGATAGAATCCGACGATGAAGAGAAGATGTTGGATTCTTTAGTAAATAGATACGTTCAATATGCAATGTATTATGCATTAATCGATTCAGTTGCTGCTGAACATAGCGCTAGGATGCAAGCAATGGATGCAGCTACAAACAATGCAAAAGAGATGGTTAGGTCATTAAATGTTGAGTTTAATAAAGCAAGACAAGCAGCTATTACTACAGAGCTTATAGAGATTATAAGCGGTGTGGAGTCTATGAAATAATGGAGAAAAATATGATTGGTAAAATAAGCCAGGTTATGGGTCCGGTTGTTGATGTTGATTTTGATGGGTATCTTCCTATTATTAACGAAGCAATCGAAGTTAATATACATTTAGAAGGTACGGTAACTCGTTTAGTACTAGAAGTTGCAGCACATCTAGGTGATGGTCGTGTTAGAACAATTGCTATGGATATGAGTGAAGGTCTTGTTCGTGGAATGGAAGCAAAGGCTACCGGCGCTCCTATTAAAGTTCCGGTTGGCGAGAAAGTACTTGGACGTATTTTTAATGTAATTGGAGAGACAATTGATGAAGGTGAGCAGGTAACAGATGCTCCTACATGGTCAATTCATCGTCAACCTCCTGCTTTAGTTGATCAATCAACTACAACAGAGATGTTTGAAACAGGTATTAAAGTTGTTGACTTATTAGCACCATACTCAAAAGGTGGTAAAGTTGGACTATTTGGTGGTGCGGGTGTTGGTAAAACAGTTATCATCATGGAGCTTATTCATAACGTTGCAATGGGTCATGACGGTCTATCTGTATTTGCAGGTGTTGGTGAGAGAACGCGTGAGGGTAATGACCTTTACCACGAAATGAAGGACTCAAACGTACTTGACAAAGTTGCACTCTGCTACGGTCAGATGAGTGAGCCTCCTGGAGCACGTAACCGTATTGCTCTTACAGGTCTTACAATGGCTGAGTACTTCAGAGACGAGAAAGGTCTTGACGTATTGATGTTTATTGATAATATCTTCCGTTTTGCACAATCTGGTTCAGAGATGTCTGCACTTCTTGGGCGTATCCCTTCAGCTGTTGGTTATCAACCGACTTTAGCTCGTGAGATGGGTGCTCTTCAAGATAGAATTACGTCAACTAAAAATGGTTCGATTACATCTGTTCAAGCTGTTTACGTTCCTGCGGATGACTTGACTGACCCGGCTCCGGCATCAGTTTTTGCTCACTTGGATGCAACAACCGTTCTTAACCGTAAAATTGCTGAAAAAGGTATCTATCCTGCAGTTGATCCACTGGATTCATCTTCAAGATTGCTTGATCCACAAATTTTAGGCGAAGAGCACTATAGCGTTGCTCGCGGTGTTCAACAAACACTTCAAAAATATAAAGACCTGCAAGATATTATTGCAATTCTTGGTATGGATGAGCTTAGCGAAGATGATAAAAATGTTGTTGAGCGTGCTCGTAAAATTGAGAAGTTTCTATCTCAACCGTTTTTCGTTGCTGAAGTATTTACAGGTTCACCGGGTAAATATGTTTCTTTAGCTGATACTATTAAGGGCTTTAAAATGATTCTTGATGGTGAGTGTGACCACATGCCAGAGGGTTCTTTTTACATGGTTGGTGGTATAGATGAGGCGGTTGAAAAAGCTGAAAAAATGAAGTAATTCATAAAGGACTAACATGGATAAGTTAAAACTTGAAATCCTTACTCCTAACGGCGTAATCTATAATGATGAGGCCCTTAGCGTTACTCTTCCCGGAGAAGAGGGCGAGTTTGGCGTTCTAGCTGGGCACTCATGTTTGACTACACTGCTTGAAGCAGGCGTAGTTGATATTGAAAAAGAGGATAAATCAGTCGAGTCAATTCTAATTAATTGGGGTGTTGTCCAAGTTGATGAAGAAAAGGTTATTGTATTAGTAGAGGGTGCTGTAGCCATTCGCGGGGAGACTGAAAGTGCTGTTTCTAAAGCGCTTGAAAATGCAAAAGAGCTTATCGAATCTATTAAAGACAATAATCCTGCAATTGCTGCTGCAACTGCAAGACTTGAGTCGGCAGCACAAAATTTACTATAAATTATGATTAACGAAATAATTGATTTTTATATAAAAAGTCACCCTGTGACACTCGCAGTTTTAGCGATATTGGCACTATACTTTATAGTGCTAAACTGGGTCTTTTTCTACAGATATTTTTCTTTAAATAGTTGGCATGAGATAGAGAGCCGATCTCTAGAAGCTCTTCTTATGGGCGCAACTACCGTAGACACACAATCTTTTTTAAGCAATTTCATAAAAACAAGTACAAATAGTTCAAGAGACATCTTAACTCTTGCCGCATCAGCAGCTACAAAAGATGCTACAAAGGGTCTTTCCGTATTATCGGTATTTGCTTCAACGACGCCCTTTATCGGACTCTTTGGAACCGTTGTTTCAATATTGGACACATTTACTCATATAGGGCAGAGTAGCGGCGGAATGTCAGTAATAGCAAGCGGAGTCTCTGATGCACTAGTTGCAACAGCTGCTGGTATTTTTGTTGCAATATTTGCTTACACATATCACCAGATACTAAAGAGAAAATCATTTGAGCTAATTAGCTTTATTGAGATGCAAAGCGATGCAATAATAGCTAGAAAAGTGTAAAAATGGCTTATAATTGGGATGAAAAACCTGAACTAAACATTACGCCGTTAGTGGATGTTATGTTGGTTTTATTGGCAATTATGATGGTTATTGCACCTAATATGATTTATGAGGAGAAGATTAATCTTCCTCAGAGTTCAAAGACAAAATCACTCTCTAAGATTCCACCGGTTCATATTACGATAGATAAAGATAAAAATCTAAAAGTCAATAAAGATAACTACCAGTTAAATGCATTTTTGGATAACTTTTTTCTCTACTCAAGAAAGCTTGATTTAAAAGCGACTGTACTAATTAGTGCAGATAAAAGTTTGGATTACGGTGTTGTTATGTCTGTTCTGGCTGCTGTTAAACAAGCCGGTTTTACAGAGGTATCATTAGCTACAAATGGATAATAAAAACTCCTACTTCTATATTAGCGGTGCTCTATCGCTCTCTATGTTTCTCTTTTTTTCTATCCTCTTTTTGCTTTTTATAACTTCATCAAAAGATATAAAGAGCTTTGCCTTGAAAAAGGATAATTATATATCCATATCTATGGAGATTCCAAAAATCGAAGCAGGTAGTGTAAAAAAAAGTGTAGATTCTCCTGCAAAAGATGAGCCGGTAATAAAACCAGCTAAAGAGGAAGAGTCTCAAAAAAAACCTGCGCAAAAAACAAAAACAGTTCAAGAGCTCTTTAGTAATGTATGGACAAAAGATATAAAAAAAACTCAAGAGCAAAAACCGATTACACAGAAGAGAGTGTTGGATGAAATTCAAAAAAAGATTCAAAAATCAGATGCAAATAAAGCTGAGTCAATTTCAAAAATGATAGAGAGTTTTGATGCACCAAATAAAGAAGATAAAAACTCAAAAAGCTCTACAGCAACAGAGGTTAATGAATATTTGGCTAAAATTCAAGCTTTAGTATATGAACACTTTTATCCGCCTAAAAACTCGCAAGGCAACAGTGTGACAGCTCTTATTGAACTTAGTCCATTAGGTAAGGTTATTGACTTTAGAATCTTGGTCTATTCTGATAGTGACGCCCTAAACAGAGAGTGTGATAAGATAAAAGAGAGACTTAGTAATATACTTTTTCCAATTAATCCTAACAATAGTTCAGGAAGATACAAAATAACATTAATTTCTAAGGAGTAATACTTGAAGCTGTTAATTTCATTTTTTATTACTATAACTTTTACTTTTGCAAGTGATGCTACGATAGAGGTTATCAAGAGAATTGACTCACTTCCTTCATTGGCAGTTGAAGATTCATCAGTAAGCTATGATGAGACACTAAGAAGCAGATTTTTTAAATCTTTAATTGCAGATTTAAATGTGCTTTCTATCTTTAATGTAGATAGACATCACCGCAAGGTCAACTATGATGCCGGCAGTGTGCTAGTTGAAAACAAAGATATGAACTACGTTTTAAGGTATAAATTAAGCCAAGATGATAATCAGGCATTAAATGTAGAAGTAAAAATGATTAGTGATGATAAAGCCGTATTTAACAAAAACTATAAAGTAAATAATACAAACGTATATATGTTTGTTTCTCACACCATTGCATATGATATAAACAAGTTTATGGGTGAAGCGCCTGTTGAGTGGATGAAAAGAAAAGTTATATTTTCAAGAATGGTTGATCCTCAAAAAAGTGAATTAGTAATTGCCGACTATACTCTTACCTACCAGCATATAGTTGTAAAAGGTGGTTTTAACATATTTCCAAAATGGGCAAATAAAGAGCAAAGCGCTTTTTATTACACCTCTTTGGATGAGAAGAAACCAACATTAAAGTATGTAGATATTAAAACCGGTAAAAGTAAGGTTATCAAATCATCTGATGGAATGATGGTATGCTCGGATGTAAGCGATGACGGCAGTAAGTTACTATTAACAATGGCACCTGAAGGACAGCCTGATATCTATTTATATGATGTCAGAACGCAAAGCAGTAAAAGGTTAACAACTTTTGGCGGTATTGACGTAGGTGCTCAATTTTTAGGCAAGGATAGTATAGTTTTTGTCTCTGATCGACTCGGATATCCAAATATTTTTTCGAAAAACTTGAACTCCGGAAGTGTTGAGCAGATAGTTTATTATGGAAAAAGTAATTCAGCATGTAGTGTATTTGGGCAATATATTGTTTATAAAGCCAGAGAGAGTTCTGAATCATTTGGAAATAACACTTTTAACTTGCATCTTGTATCTATGGAGACCGATTTCATTAGAAGACTTACTGCAGTCGGCATAAATGAATTTCCAAGATTTTCAATTGATGGTGACGCACTAATCTTTATAAAGAGTTATAAGGCTCAAAGTTCTATAGGAATAATTAGATTAAACCACAATAAAAACTATCTTTTCCCGTTAAGCTATGGAAAAGTTCAATCGATAGATTGGTAAAATAGGATTATAAAAATATATTAATTTTATTTTGGTACAATCACGCTAACTAAATTTTAAGGTTGAAAAATGAAAAGTATTGTAGTCTCTAGTGCGATAGCAGCACTTCTAGTATTAAGTGGGTGTGGTGACAAAGATCCCAAAGTTGATGGTTCAGTTGCAGATAGTAGTGTAGAGCAAGAGGTCTTACAAGATCAAGCAGCTCAAGAAGTAGCTCCTGTTCAGACCGAAACAGTATCATCTAGTGAAGCTGCTGTTATGAGTGACAGTGGCGCTCAAGAGACAGAGGGTCAAGCTATGATGAGAATTGAAAAAGAGCTCTTAACTATATATTTTGACTTTGACAAGTTTAATATAAGAGCAGATATGCAAGAAAACTTATCTACTGATGCAGATATAGCAAAAACTAAAGCTAAAGATTTTTCTATTAAGCTAGAGGGTAATTGTGATGAGTGGGGAAGTGATGAGTATAACTTTGCACTTGGACTAAAAAGAGCAAATACAGTGAAAAAATCGCTTGTCGCCGAAGGTGTTAATGAGGGTCGTATTACAATGGTAAGTTTTGGTAAAAGCAATCCTGTTTGTAATGATAAGACTAGAGAGTGCTGGGCTAAAAATCGTAGAGTTGACTTTAAACTTTTACCGTAATATATGAATATAGTTAAATTAATTGCTACATTAGCAATAATCTTTTCTTCTTCTCTCCTGAATGCCGAACCATCTGCGTTTGGCGCAGGAGACTTAAATAATCCTAATCCCTATGGATTGACTCAGACTGAGGCAGTATTATTAGAGACTAAAAAAAACCTTAATAAGGTTGTCGTAAAAAGCAATAATCAAGCTAATGAAGTTGAATCTCTAAGAGAGAGAATTGATGGACTTCAGACAGTTGTTGAGAGCATAAGTACATCATCACACGAAAACAGACTGAAATTAAAATCTCTTATTGATGAAAATGAGATTAAAGGTCAAACCTCTATTGAGCATGAAAAAAGAGTTTCTAAGGCAATTAAACAAAATAGTGATTTAATCATTGTTAATACGAATGAGATAGAGAAAATAAACCTTCTTATTGTTGAGATATCTAAGATTGTTGATTCTATCAACAAATCATATGTTACTAAAAGCGAATTTAACTCATTAGTAAATGATGTAAACAAATTTAAAGATCTTGTAGCAAAAGAGCTAAAAGAGACTACCACGGTAAAAAAATCTTCAACTGAAGGCATGTCAAACGGAGATATTGAGACAGAAGCTAAAAGTCTATACGACAGAAAAAATTATACTCAAGCTATAAAATATTATAAGCAATTAATAGAAAAAAATTATAAACCCGCACGCTCTCACTACATGATTGGGGAGATGGAGTACTACAGAAAAAATTATGCTGAGGCAATAGCCTACTTTAAAAAGAGTGCATCACTCTATAGTAAGGCGGATTATATGCCTGTTTTAATGCTTCATACTGCTATTTCAATGCAAGAGACGGGTGATGAGAAAAATGCTACCTCTTTTTACAATGCTCTGATTTCACAACATCCGCAGAGCAAAGAAGCAAAAACGGCAACAAGTAGGTTGAGTAAAATAAAATAGTAATTTTTATAATTACTGTTACAATATTTAGTATATAAAAATAATAAAAGGCACACAAATATGGCAATACAAACAAATCAAATTGTATCAATAGAGTATGAAGTTAATGATGGCGAAAAAGTTGTAGATAGTAATATCGGCGGTGAGCCGTTAGTATTTATGTTTGGAAAAGGTCAGATTATTCCAGGGCTAGAGAGTGCTATTGCCAATATGTCAATAGGTGAAAAAGCAGAAGTGCTTGTAAAAGCAGAAGATGCGTATGGCGAGTATAACAACGAAGCTATTCAAGAGGTTCCAAAAGATCAGTTTTCGGGTATTGATTTGGAGACCGGTATGACTCTTTATGGACAAGGTGAAGATGGCGGAACTGTTCAGGTTACCGTAAAGGAGATAGGAAGCGATAATGTCATTATTGATTTTAATCATCCTTTAGCAGGCAAGGATTTGGCTTTTATCGTCTCTGTTAATAATATTAGAGAAGCATCAGCTGATGAGATGGTAAGTGGTATTCCAGTAGAAAATCAACAAGACGATTGTTGTAGTACCGGTGGTGGCACTGGTTGTGGATGCTAATTTTATAACTGCCTGTGCATCTTCGTTGCAGGCATTTAAAACAGCCACTCTTTTAAAAACATTAAATGTCAACTCTTTAATTACAGGAGAAGTCGGGGTAGGTAAAAAAAGCCTAGCCCAATATATACTTCCAGATGCTCCTATACTTGACGCATCAAATCATAATGAGCTCTTGAGCACTCTTGAGAGTGTCAATAAAATAGTAATTGCAAATTTAGAAAGTTCACCCAGCATAAAAAAAATTATTGATATTTTAAATAGTAAAAGAATAAGGGTAGTAGCAACCGCAAAAAGTTCATACTATAATAAAAATGCGGATAAATTTTTTAGTGTTAAATTTGAGATACCGCCACTAAAAGATAGACCTGCAGATGTAGAGGTTTTGGTAAAAAAGTTTGCTAAAGATGCTTCTATCTTTTTTAATTTAAAGAGTGAGTTTAAAATTAAGAATTTTAAACCGGATTTGAGCCAAAACTCTAACTCCTTGAAAAGACAGGTTATGATTAACTATCTTTTACAAGATATTAAAGAAGAGGAGTTAATGGAAATTTTTCAAAATTATTTGGTAGGTAAGTTGGGGTCAAATAGTGATTATAAAAACTTTCTACATCTCTATGAAGCTCCGTTGATAAAAGCCGGACTTCAAAGATTTAAATCACAACTTCAGCTCTCAAACAAACTAGGGTTAAACAGAAATACTCTTAGAAAAAAGATAGCTGAGAATAACAAATACTTATAAAAAGGGATAAAATGAAAAAGATAGCAATGATTTTTGCAGGACAAGGTTCTCAAGCAGTAGGAATGGGAAAAGATTTTTATGACAACTCAGAAATGGCACGTGAGATGTTTGAGGAGGCAGGAAAAAGAGCAGGGCTAAGGTTTGAGGAGTTACTTTTTAAAGAGCATGATTTGTTGAACCAAACAGCTTATACTCAACCGGCAATTCTTTTGGTTCAAATGGTAGCTTATCGTCTTTTTAAAGAAAAATGCCCAGATATAAAAGCTGAACTTTTTTTAGGGCACTCATTGGGTGAATTTTCTGCTCTGTGTGCAAGCGGTGCACTTGATTATGTTGACGCTGTTGAGCTTGTTCATAGACGAGGACAGCTTATGCAGGATGCTTGTAGCGATATTGAAGCGGGTATGATGGTTGTTATGGGGCTTGATGATGAGAGTGTAGAGAAGATATGTTCTGATGCGCAGAGTGAAGGAAAAAAGGTTTGGCCCGCTAACTATAATCAAGATGGACAACTTGTTATTGCAGGCATAAAGAGTGATTTGGCTTCACTAGAACAGACTTTTAAAGATGCGGGCGCTAAAAGAGCACTTCTTTTAAATATGTCTGTAGCGAGCCATTGTGAACTTTTGTCTCCTGCACAAATTCCGCTTAAGAGCTTGATGGAAGGGATGATAGAAGATAGTTTTGAAGCACCGGTCATCTCTAATGTAACTACCAAAGGGTATGCGACTAAAAATGAAGCGGTCGAGCTTTTAACTAAACAGCTTATAGAACCTGTTAAATATAAGCAGTCGATTTTGGCAATTGCCGATAGTGTCGATATTGCAATTGAGTTTGGAAATGGGGCAACGCTTAAGGGGTTAAACAAAAGAGTTGCTCCAAATTTAGAAACATATAATATCTCAGACATGAAATCACTCTTAGAAGTTGTAGAGAAAATTTGTAATTAAAAAAATTAAAATATTTAGATATAAGGGGAGTTAAATGAGAATAGCAATTATGGGGGCAATGCTTGAAGAAGTTGAGCCTTTTTTAGAACTTAGTGAACATGAACCGCTTTTAAAATATTTTAAAAAGCATAATGACATTGAATATGGTGGAAATGTATATCATGAGGCAAAATATAAAAATCATGAAATCATACTTGGGTATAGCAAGATTGGAAAAGTAAATGCAACTCTAACGGCTGCTACTATGATTGAAAAATTTGGTGCTGAAATGTTGTTGTTTACCGGTGTTGCCGGTGGAGTTAATCCAAAACTAAAAATCGGTGACTTAATTGCTGCTACACAGTTGTGTCAACATGATTTAGACATAACAGCTTTTGGGCATCCTCATGGTTATGTGCCAGAAGGAGCTGTTTATGTTAAGCCATCAGCTAATTTACTACATCTAGCCAAGGAGGTGGCTGATGAGAAAGATATTGATTTAATAGGCGGTATTATAGCTACCGGAGATCAATTCGTAGCTGATAAATCTAGAAAAGATTGGATAAAAAATACATTTGAAGCAGATGCTATAGAGATGGAAGGTGCTGCGGTTGCTGTTGTATGTGAGGCTTTTAACATACCTTTTTTTATAATGCGTTCAATTAGTGATACGGCAGATGAGGGAGCAGTTGAGGATTTTGATGAATTTTTAAAGCACTCATCACAAAGAAGCAGTAGTTTTATAGTATCAATGCTAGATAAAATAAAATAAGTATTGATGGTAAAGCTTAGCAAAAAAATTATGAGCAAGCTTGGCAAGACAAATGCCGAGTTTGGCTTGATAGAAGAGGGTGACAAGATACTAGTGGGACTTAGCGGAGGAAAAGATTCTCTCACACTAGTTCATGCACTAAAAGAGCAGCAGCGCCGAGCACCGTTTAAGTTTGAGTTTATTGCAACAACGGTTTCATACGGAATGGGAGAGAAGTTCGATAAATTGATTAGGCACTGCAAAGAGCATGAGATACCGCATCTTATACATGATACACAGATATATGAGCTAGCAGAGGAGAAAATAAGA
>NZ_JALOAA010000073.1 GCF_023229025.1 Sulfurimonas sp. | reverse complement strand
CCATCTGAACATGTAGTTATTGATGACTCTCAAGTTCCAAACTCCATTGAGATTCCTGAACTAGCAGATGATGAGTTTATGGCTCAAGATATAGTAATCGAAGATGAGACTATTGATGAGGATTTGTTAATCTCAGAAGAGATGGAGAGTGCCTTAGATGTTGAATCCACCTATGACAAGAGCATAATCGCCAGAGAGATGGGTTTAGATATAGAGAGCTTTAATGAGCTGTTTGAAGATTACATAAATGAGGCTAAAGGGCTATGTGACTCAATGATAGAGTCTAACAATAAAGAGAATTTAACTGCTTGTAAAAGTGCTGCGGTAAAATTAAGAGGAATGAGTGAAAATATGAGAATTCATGATTTTGACGACGAGTTAAAGGCTATTATTAACTCTAGCGACAACACAACTCTTAGCACTCTTATTGAAAATATAGTCTCAAAATTAAACTTAATCTCAAACCAAAGAGGATAAACGATGCAACTTGGATTAAAAAATAGATTAAGACTGATAAGTCTTTTACCAATTATTGTACTGTTTGTAATGAGCAGTTACTTTGTTTACAACTCTTTTATCGAGTATAGAGCAGCCGAGCAACTCCAAGAGAAACTAGATCAAAACAAGCTCTTAAATGAAGTAGTCGGAAATATCGCTAGAGAACGCGGTATGAGTGCAATGTACCTTGGAAATCAAACAGAAAATATCTTAAAGTCTTTAAATGAACAGAGAAAAATCGTTGACAAAAAGGTAGAGAACTATCTTAAATACATAGAGGAGAATGAGCTTCTACACAATCACAAAGGCGATAACGACAACTCCGCCTGCCTTACATGTGCAAATTTGCACAGCACCGCTGCCTCTATTGAAAAAATTAAATCAATAAGACCTCTTGTAGATGAAAACAAGATTGAGTTTGAGGAGATGTTTACAAATGTATATAGCTCGGCACAAGATAACTTTGTAAGTCAACTACAGCAAATTACAGAGAATCAGATTGATAAAGAGATTAACGAACTTTACAATCTATACATATCTATGGTTAACGCCAAAGAGGCCTCTGGAGTTGAGAGAGGGTATATGTCATATATCATCTCTCGTTCGGCTCAGTTGACAAGTGAAGACCTAAATACATGGATTTCCCTTATAGGTAGGGCTGACGCAATAAACTATGAGGGAATACAAAATAGAAACTTAGCAAACAAGCTAAATCAACTATTTAAAACAGAAGATACCCAAGAGCTGCTTGAGGATATAAATAGTGAGAGAACGGCTATTATATCTCTTGCAGAGAGTGGAGAGTATGATATATCTTCAGGAATATGGTTTACGATGCTATCTGAGAAAATCAATATAATTTCCGAAGCTGAAAACATACTTCTTAATGCGATGGACAGCAGAGCAAAAGATGTGCAAAAAGATTCACTGCAAGTATTGGTACTTACCTTTTCAGCTTGGTTAATTGCTATTATACTTGCTATTTTAGGATATATCCTCTCAAATGAGATTGCAAAAAACATTAAACACCTCGAGGAGGTACTAGAAAAGGTTGCAGAGGATTATGACTCACAAGATAGAAAAATAAATCTTCATACTGCTCAAGGTACAGACTTGGCTTATGAGCTACTTGAAGAGATTATTGATCAGACTAAGAGAGATAAAATCTCTGCTCAAGAAGCAAGTGAAGCAAAATCTATGTTCTTGGCAAATATGTCTCATGAGATTCGTACTCCTCTTAACGGTATTGTTGGGTTTACCGAGCTTCTTAAAGACTCCGGTCTGCAAGAAGAACAGAGTGAATTTGTTGATATTATTGAAAAAAGTTCTGAAAATCTTCTTGAAATTATCAATAATATTCTTGACCTCTCTAAAATTGAGAGCAATAAGCTTGAGATTGAGAATATCGCCTTTAACCCGATAACAGAGTTTGAAAGTGCTGTTGAAGTTTATGCTGTTCGTGCTAGTGAAAAACATATTAACCTTGGTTGTTTTGTTGATCCAAGCCTTGAGTTTCCACTCAAAGGCGACCCTACAAAACTCAAAGAGGTCATTATTAATCTACTCTCAAATGCAGTCAAGTTTACCAACAACGCAGGCTCTATAAATGTCAACATAAGAAGAGTAGAGTCTAGCGAAATAGGCAAGACAAGAATTAAGTTTGAGATTCAAGATAGCGGTATAGGCGTAACAAATGAGCAAAAATCTAAAATTTTTGAAGCATTTTCACAAGCCGACACTTCAATTACACGTAAATACGGCGGTACCGGTCTAGGACTCACTATCTCAAGCAGTTTTATAAATTTAATGGGCGGAGAACTAGATCTCGATAGTAAAGTTGGAGAAGGTACAACCTTCTTCTTTACTCTTGATTTTGAAGAAGTTGAGACTCTTACCGAGAGTACTAAAGATAGCTTTAGCACTCTAAAAGCACTTATATTAAGCGATTCAATGAAAATTAAAAAGCAAGATAAGTATCTAAGAGAGTATCTTGATTACTTTGGTGTCGGATACACAACCTTTAAAGATGTAAGCAAAATAGCTCTTCTTCAAAAAGATGTAAACTATAACCTGATTTTTGTTGATTATGATTATGCAAATGAAGAGACTCTTGAGGAGCTTTCAAAACTGCCTCAGGAACTTATCGTTTTAACAAAATCAAACCTAATGAAAAAAATAGATAGTTTAGGTCTTGATATATTTAAGGTCTTGTACGAACCTCTGCATGCTTCAAAGATAAAGCAAACGCTTGAAAACTATGTTATGTCAAATGCCTCAACACAAGTTGCTAAAAAAGTGTCTCGCAAAAAATTTGACCTCAACACATCAAGATTTGTTGCAAATGTTTTGGTTGCAGAAGATAATATTATAAATCAAAAACTTATTCAAAGAACGCTTGAAGACTTAGGGTTGAGTGTTACTATAGCAAATAACGGTCTTGATGCTTTTCAAAAAAGAAAAGATGAAAATTTTGATATGATTTTCATGGATATACAGATGCCGTTTTTAGATGGTGTTGAAGCAACGGCTGAGATTTTAGAGTGGGAAGAGGATTATGCTCAGCCGCATGTTCCTATTGTTGCTCTAACCGCAAATGCACTCAAGGGCGATAGAGAAAAATTCCTAGCAGCAGGACTTGATGAGTACACCACTAAGCCTTTGGTACGTTCGGAAATAATCTCGGTTCTAAATCACTTTTTAGCAAACCATATTGTTGAAGTCAAAGATTTAGCAAATAGTCAGACGCAAGAAGAAGAGCACAAAGAGGATAGCAGTAGCAGTGCTACACAAGAAGCAATTATAGAAAAACTAGCTGAAGCAGTAGAGCATCCAGATGAAGCAGAGTATAGAGCAGATATACTCTTAGCAAAGAAGAGTGACTTTGAAACAAGACTCTACACAAAAATCATAGAGGGAATGGGGCTTACTTATGAAGTTGTCTCTTCACCTATAGATTTTAGAGAACTAGTTGAAAACTACTCCTACAAAGTTGTTCTCTTTGACAAAGAGTACGATGATTTAGATTTAGCCAATATCTCTTCAGGCATTAGAAATTTAAGCAGTTCAAGCGGTCTTGATTCTCATATTGTACTTATTGATGACTCTATAGACAAAAATGCAACACAGCAGCAAGAGTATGTAGATGAAATTATTAACAATGTAGTAAACAGGGAGCTGCTTCAATCTCTGTTTAACAAATATGCTTAAAAAGGTAAGATAAAATGTCAAAAGAATTAATAGTATTAGCAGTGGATGACGACATGATAAACCTTAAGCTTCTTAAATCGATGCTTAT
>NZ_JALOAA010000032.1 GCF_023229025.1 Sulfurimonas sp. | reverse complement strand
TAGTAGATGTATAAAACATCGCCGTTCCAATGCTGGCATGTGACTCACACATAGACATCTCTGCCTCGTTTGTCTGCCTGTAAAGCAGAGAGTATCTATAAATATAGTGTATAGTATCATCTACTGCTATACCTATACTTATGGCGGCAATTGTTATAGTCATCATATCTAGCGGTATATTCATCCAACCCATAAAGCCAAAAACAACACTTACGGGAATAATATTTGCAATTATTGCAATTACAGCGATTTTCAGACTTCTAAAAAGAGCCAAAAACATCAAAAAAAGTATTAAGACTACGACCCCTATTGTTTTGATTTGTGACTCAAAAAGAGATTGAAGCATATTGTTGTACATGACTAAAAGATTTGAGAGCCTATGCTCTTCATACTCCGAGTTTAAGATACCTTTTAAATCTCTATTTATTTTTTTAATAAGCAAATCTCTTTGAAGATCTGGCATTGAGTCTATTATTCTCGTACTTATTCTTACTTGATTATTCTCTATATCAACATATGGAGAGAGTATAATTTTTTTATACTCTTGCGGCAACTCTTTGTACATAAGAGCAAGCATAAGCCCGTCTGCCTCTTTGTTGTTGTTTAAGACTTTAAGTACCTCTCCCGCCGTTGCAAGAGATAGAACTTTTCCTACTGCATCGAGTGACTCTAGATAATCATGCACCTCTTTTATTTTATGCATCTTCTCCAAAGTAAACCAGTACGTCTCTCTATCCTCTTCCCTCTCCTCAAACTCATCCGCAAATGAGTCAAGCTCTAAATCCTCTTTTACGCCTGCTACACTTATAGATTCAACATCATTACTGCTCTGTTTAAATGTCAAAACAATATCAAGAGGAGTAGTTCCGCCTAGTTTTTGATCAATTAGAGCCATCCCTTTATATATCTCTGTGTCATCCTTAAAGTAGTCGATAAAGCTGTTTTCAACTCTTAGCTTATATGCTCCAGAGATAGAAAATATTACCACTAAAACTGCTAAGAGTAGAATTGTTTTCTTATAGTTTTGTGCAACATATGCTACCCTAGAAGTAAAAGGAGTCCCCTCTTTTTCATAGCTCAGAGACTCCTTTTTTTCAAAAAGAAGCAAAATAACAGGAAAGAGAATAAATGTTATAAGCAAGGAGACGGTAATTCCCGTACTCATCATCCATCCAAAGTTTATAACAGGCAATATATTACTAAAAACCAAGGAGCTAAATCCAGCAATAGTTGTAATAACCACAAAAAATGAGGGCTTAGCCATAGAGACAACGGTGTTTAATACAAGATTGTATTGAGACTCCTCATGATTTTCATCATATAGCTCTTTATACCTGATGATAAGATGCACAACAAGAGACATATTCATAATAAGTTGCAAGGAGACATAGTTTGAGGAAACTACAGTAATCTCCCAGCCAAAAAGCCCCAATAAGCCGCTTGTAATAATAAGCGATGTAGTACATATAAACAGGGCTACAACAACCCATTGTACTCTTTTAAGAAGTATATATAAGATAGCTACTAAAAGCCCAATAATCAAAAATCCAAATGTTTCTAAATCATACTTGACAAACTCCACCATGTCATCGGCAATCATCTCTACGCCGCCTAGATGAAGTTTAATATTTTCATGCTCATCTTCAAACTTTTTTAAAATAGCTCTTAACTTAACTATTGTTTCGTGATTCTCTTCTCTAAGTATATCCCTATACTCTTTTAGTTCTATTTCTGCCTTTTTGTAATCTAGTTTCTCTTCTCTACTTAACTCTCTTTGCTTTTTGAGCTTTATATATACATCTCTATTGTCTATTAGGCTAAAATATTTCTCATCTCTTTTTAGATTTACCATGAGTGCTGTAGTTTTAAAATCTTCGCTTACGAGATTTTTCCTATACACCGCACTTGTTAAAAACTCCTCTTTTACCAGACTTTTATCTATATTTGGAGATTTGAGTGTTGGTATATCTTTTAGTAACTCTTTTAGAGGAACCGGCGGAGATTGCAAAAGCGGCACGTTTACTATCGAGTTTATACTCTCTACTATCTCAATAGTTTCTATCTGTGCGCTTAAGTTCTCTATATTGTTAATATTTTCATCACTTAGCAGCTCATCTTCTGTGCTATAGGTAACTACTAAAAAGTTTGGTGCTTCAAAGCGTTTTAGGACATCTCTCGTGTACTCTAAATCTTTATCATCTTCAAGAAGCAGCGTCTCAGCACTTGCATCAATCTCAAGTTTTAATGAAAAAAAAGCCATGACAACCACAAAGGAAGCCATAAAAAGAAGTAGTACCTTAGGGTATTTTAAAATATAGTTTTGATATAGACTTTTTAACATTATTATCTATGACTGCTTAGCCAAAGCATCCATAAGATCTACTATGCTCTTAGTACGTAAAAACTCTTTGAATTGAGCTCTATCTGTTTTTAAAATACTCACTCCAATAATCTCTACATCATAAATAAGCCACTCATCTTTATCTGCTGCTTTAGTTTTTGGTTTATGGTATTTATAGACAATCTCAAGTTTCTCCTCCTTGCTTACAAGGTCAGTCACAAGGGCTATCCTGTTTGGCTGCGGCTGATCAATACTTTTGACTTCTACCTTCTCATCTTCATATGCATCAATTTTAGCAGAGTAGGAGTGTTTCATTCTCTCTACATACAGTTCTACAAATTTATCCGCATTTTCCTGTGAGAGTTCTCTCCAAGCAGTGCCAAGACTTAGTTTTGCCATAAGCTCAAAATCAAACATAGGGGTTAAAGATTTCACTATATTGCGATTTCTCTCATCTTTAGAGAGCTCTTTATTCTCAACTATTAAAGTGACTTCCTTAATTTTCTCCAAAAAACGATTTTTTAAATCAATCTGCTCATCAGCTACTAAACTTTGTGCAAAAAGCACTGCTACACATAACGCTAAAATTTTTTTATAAAAACTTATCACCGCTGCTACTCCTCAATCTGTTTTTTTCTATACTGCTCATAAATATCCCTTAAGTATGGATACAAATCTATGGCATCTTGCTTAATCTCATCGTACTTCTCCATATCTAAAGAGATATAATTCACTTCTTCAAACGTTCTTGCGCCTAAATACTCCGACCAAGTATCTGTCAGTGTCCAGTAACTTCTCTCTGTATAGTCGATAGGACTCAAGAGAGCATCCGGATACATACTTAGTAAATCTCTTAGATTTGAAGGTCCTAAAAGCGGTAAGACGATATGAGGACCGCTTCCTACACCGTAAAATCCTAACGTTTGACCAAAGTCCTCTTCGTGTGCTTCAAGGTTAAAATGCACCTTGGCAGGATCAAAAAATCCTAAAATACCTACAGTAGTGTTTATGATAAATCTTCCGGTCTCTTCATAAGTGTTATAAAATTTTCCCTGTAGAAGATTGTTTGTGGCGCGTATCGGAAAGTATAGGTTGTTAAAAAAATTTCTAACACTCTCCCGCACTTCTTCATGTATAACATACTTGTAACCCTTTGCAACCGGTTTAATAACATACTCGTATGCTTTATCATTAAAGGTAGTCATAGCTCTATTATAACCGCTAAAGGGGTCATAAATCTCTTCGACTTCAAACTCATCAAAAAAACCTTCAAGCTCCCCATTAAAGTCATCTCTATCTTGATTAAGAGTGACCTCTTTAGGCTGTTCAATCGTATTGGTAGAACAGCCGCTCAATGTAAACAAAAAAGTAAACATAAGAATCAAATAAACAAATCTCAAATCACACCTTTACCCTATCCGTCAATGCCCTAGTCAAAGACAAAATGTCTATATTTTCTAAACTTACCCCAGTTGGAACACCCTGAGCAATTTTTGAGTAGTTTATATTAAAATTACTTAATTTATCTTCAATATATAACATAACCGCATCATTTGCAATAGAGGGTGTTAAGGCAAAGAGTATCTCTTTGACTCCAGAGTCCACTAATCTCTCTAAATTTGAAAAACTGTGCTCTTCTAATGACTCTAAAACAAAATATCTTCCGTCAAAAAGAGCATTCTCTTCTAAAATAAGTATATCTTTTGCATTTTCAACTATACACAAAAGCGTCTCATCTCTACTCTCATCACAACAGATAAAACAGAGCTCATCCTCACTCATTCCGCCACATGAGGTACACTGTTTAAGGCTTCCCAAAGCCTCTTCAATAGCATGAGAGATTTTCATCCCCACAAAGCTATCTTTCATAAGCATATGGTAAGCTAGCCTTGTTGCAGATTTTTTACCGATTGTCGGAAGTTCTTGCAAAACATCTACAAGTTTGTTAAATTTTTCTAAGGAACCCCTCATTAAGAGCTCCCTTTTGGCAAAAATATCCATAATTGAAGCGGCGCTTTAAGCTTGCCGGCTATCTCTTTTGCTTCATCTCCATACCCCATAAACATGTCGGCTCTAAGAGTTCCTTTTATCGCTCCACCCGTATCTTGAGCCATTACAACACGATTAAAATCTACCATTTCTGTCTTAGCGCTCAAATAGAGCATGCTTCCAAGTGGAATATACCTTCTATCTACCGCGATAGAGCGCTTTGGCGTAAGAACTACTCCAAGAGATCCACTTGCCGCCCTATCCTTTTGCCTAAAAAACACCATCGATTTGTTGTAGTTTAACACTTCATCAACTCTTGACGGATTCTCATCTAGCCATGCTTTTATACTCTGCAGGGATATCTCCTCTAAAGGTATCTCTGCCGCTTCTACAAGATATTTTCCTATTGAGCTGTATTGGTGTCCGTTTTGATTCTCATATCCGACAAAAATTGTACTACCATCATCTAGAGTCACTCTTCCCGAACCTTGAACTTCTAAAAAAAAGAGCTCTATTTTTGAGTCTGTATAGCAGATTATCTCACTATCGAGCGTTCTTTGGCTTGCATGTTCTCTATCGTAATATGGAACCAATCTATTTCCGACTACTCTGCCTCTTAGTCTATAATCTTTAAGCTCCGGATACTGCTGCGTTAAATCTACAATTACCAAATCTTGCGGAGTTCTGTATATAGGGTAAATATAAGGCTCTTTTTTCACTAAAGAACCCCTTAGTTCAGGCTCATAGTAGCCTGTAAGCAACCCATCCTCATTTAATGGGGCAACTTTATAAGGAGTAAAATTGGTAACTAAAAACTCTTTTGCATCCTTTGCATCAACAGCCAATGTGCATAAATCACTATAGATCTCTTTTGTCTTGGCTGTCTCACAACTCTTCACAAATGAGTTCAAAGCATTTTTATAATCCTCTTGATGCCAGTTTGGCAACTCTGAGAAATCGCTTCTCATGAGGTTGGTGTCAGGCATATTTAAAAAATTTACCTCTGGCTTAGGAGGTTGCTTTGAACATCCGATAAATAGCAAAATAGTTGTTAAGTATAGTGTAAAATGTTTCATAAGTAGGATTATACATAGATTAAATTTAAAACGCTATAATTGCAAAAATTTTAAATGTATAGGGTATTAAATAATATGCAGGATTTAAGCTATTACGAAATATTAGAAGTCTCTAGAGACGCGGATCAAACTACAATTAAAAAAGCTTACAGAAAAATGGCAAAAGTTTATCATCCCGACAAAAATCCGGGTGACAGTGAGGCTGAACACAAATTTAAATTGTGCAATGAAGCTTATCAATGTCTAAGTGACGATCAGCAAAGAAGTATCTATGATAGATACGGCAAAGAGGGTCTTAGCAGAATGGGTGGCGGCAGAGGGCGCTCCTCCGGCGGATTTGACGATTTAGGCTCTATTTTTGAGGAGATGTTTAATGGATTTGGAGGAAGCTCACGTCGCCGCCAAAATCCTACCGATATGGAGAAGTATCCGCTTGATATGAACGTTGATATGACAATTAGCTTTAATGAGGCTGTTTTTGGATGCGAAAAAGAAGTGGAGTTTAAATATAAAAACTCTTGCAACAGCTGCAAAGGCACGGGAGCAAAAGATGGCAAGCTCTCCACATGTCATCAATGCAAGGGACAAGGTCAAATTTTTATGAAACAGGGCTTTATGACATTCTCTCAGACATGTCCGGTATGTCATGGAAGTGGCTCTGCACCGTCAGCACCTTGTAATAGTTGTGAGGGCAAAGGCTACCATGAAGAGAGAAGTAGTGTATCTATTAACATTCCAAAAGGGATTGACGATGGAAATAGACTTAGAGTCTCAGGAAAAGGAAATATAGGAAAACGCGGCACGAGAGGAGACTTATATGTTACTTTTAGCGTAAAACCGGATAAGCACTTTCAAAGAGACGGAAATGACGTCTATATCGTAATTCCTATATTTTTTACACAAGCAGTTGCAGGTGAGAGCCTTACTATCCCATCACTAACCGGAGAGCTAGAACTAAAACTAGATGTTGGCACAAAAGATAAGCAGCAGTTTCTATTTAGAGGTGAAGGAGTAGATGATGTTCATGGGCACGGCAAGGGAAATCTTATCGCTCAAGTAAAAATCACATATCCTAAGAAGCTCAATGACGAACAGCGTGAGCTTCTAAGCAAACTTCAAGAATCCTTTGGAATAGAGTCAAAACCGCATGAGAGTGTTTTGGACTCCGCTATAGAGAAGATGAAAAGCTGGTTTAAGTAGTACATCCAAAGCTATTTCCTACTTTATTAGATGAATTAAACTATTTTTGATATAATAAATGAGATTGGAAATATTAATAGTTTTTATAAAACTATTAATATAAATTTCCAAATCTAATAAGGAGTTGCTATGGATTCAGTTCTAATCGTAATTGTCGATTTACAGCATTTTAAGTTATTTGAGGTTGAGCAAGACCCTTTAAACAGAAAGTCTCTTGAAATAATTAAAAGCAGTAAAAATCTAGATTTCTACCTCAAAGCTGATGAAAAATATTCAGATAGAAAAGGAAACTTTACAAGTGCTCAGAGTAGTGGCTCTAATGAAAATCAAAATCTTAAACTTGAAGAAGAGCGCCGAAGAATTCAGGAAATTGCAAATAAAATTTCTGACCTTTTAAGCAGGTATAATCACAAATCTTGGTATTTTGCCGCACCGGAAGCCATAAATAACCAAATTGTTGAATTGCTTGATGAAAAGAATATAAAAAATATGGCAATTAATCTTAAATTAAATTTGGCCAATACTCCAAATAATCAAATTTTGGAACATTTTTCAAAAAAATAATATCTTGTATAAGTTGTAAGCAAGCAAATGCTTACAACTTACAAATTGAATTAAAGCAAAGCTTACCTCTCTTCTATTTTGCTATTTTTAGTACGCCTAATCCAGTTTTTATTGAATTGCCTGCCTTTGCCCATGCATCAATTCCGCCTTGGAGATTTTTAACGTTTTTATAGCCCATTTTTTTCAATACTTGCGCAGCTAATGCACCTCGTCCACCATTTCTACAGTAAGTAACAATATTGATATTTTTATCTTGAATTTTATCAAGCACCTCCCACTCTAAATTACCGCGTGTAATTGAAATAGTCTCAACGGCAGTAAAATCACTAAAGAGATATCCTTCTGCTCTTTGTTCACTCTCTCTTACATCAAGAACAACTACATTTTCATCATCAATTAGCTCTTTTAATTGGTCCGGAGTAACTTCGCCTACCTCTGTTTTTGCCTCATTTATAAGCACCATTTTTGCATTATTTTCTCCATATATACTGCTAGATAGCAATCCAAGCAGTAACATAGATGCCAATAATTTAGATAATTTTTTCACTCTATACTCTCCGTTAGTTATTTGCATATTTAGGCATTTAACTAAATAGCTTTTAGTATGCTATACTTATTTAAAAAATTTGTCAAGGAAATATTGTGCTAGATATGCAACAAAAAATAAAAATATTTAAGGCACTTGGTAATGAGACTCGCTTTCTTATCTTTAAAAATGTCTTTACAGGCGGTTATGTATGCTCAATTGATAGTAAAAATCCAAAAGTAAATCCTCACTCCACCTGTGTTACTACAATTGCCCAACATTTTGAATTTTCTCTACCGACAATCTCAAAACATCTGCAGTTGTTGCGTGAAGCCGGAGTTGTAAAAATGCAAAAAAAAGCAAACAAGATATATATTGAACCAAATATTGAAACCATAAGAGAGCTTGGAAGCTGTTTTACAAACCTAGTTGAAAATTTTGAAAATAACAGAGAACTCTTTTTTGACGATGTTGTTTTAAAATAAAGTAAAAAAGTTATGTTAAACTTATGCAAAAAATATGAGCAAACAAAATGAATAAAGAAACTCTAAAAAATAGACTCTCAACACTATCCTTATCTATGTTTAGAAAGGACTTTTTTGGTATATATCATGGTTCTATTTCTGCTAAGACCGAGTCAAACCGTTTTATTATAAATACCAAAGAAGCTATATTTGACGCACTAAATAGCAGTAGCCTTATTGAGCTCTATTTTAAAAAAGATTACAGATGGAATCAAGCAAGCATGGATTCAAATATCCACTATAGTATATACTCTCAAATATCAGATGCTAAATTTATCTGCTTTAGTATGCCCCCTTTTACAACTGCGTACTCTCTTGATCACAATCTCATTACGCCAAAAGATTATTTTGGATACAAAGAGTTAGGCTCTATAGAGATTGTTGATCCTAGAAGTTTTGATGATTGGTATGATAGAGCAAACAGTGAAATCGCCTACTATTTTCAAAGTAAGAAAACAGATATTATGGTTATTAGAGGTTATGGCGTATACACTTTTAATAGAGATATCCATGAGATGGCAAAAAAAATTGCTATATTAGAGAAGAGTTGCAGACTTCTTTTGTTAGAAGATAGTAACAGTGACTCTATTTTTGACTAACAGAGTTGTTTTATAGCCTCATAAGCCGTATCCATCATCTTATCACACTCATCTTTTGTAATGATATAAGGTGGCATAAAATAGACAACATTCCCAAGCGGACGAATTAACACCCCGTTTTCAAGCCCATATTTGTAAACCTTCAGCCCTACTCTATCCTCTGCTGTGTACCCTTTTAACTCCACCGCGCAAATCATGCCTGTCTGTCTAATCGAAGCCACATTTTTAAGCTCTTTAAACTTTAAGAGCTTCTCGCTCATATAGTTAGCGGTTTGTCTATTTTTTTCTATAACATCATCTCTTTCAAAAATATCGAGAGTAGCATTTGCAGCCGCACATGCAAGTGCATTTCCGGTATAACTATGAGAGTGCAAAAATGCTTTATATTCGCCGTAGTCACAGTAAAATTTTGCATAAATTTCGTTAGTTGTTAGTACGACTGAAAGCGGTAGATATCCGCCGGTCAAGCCCTTTGAGAGAACTATAAAATCCGGTGAGACGTTTGCGCTGCTGCATGCAAACATCTCGCCGCTTCTTCCAAAACCGACCATAACTTCATCTGCTATCATATGAACATCATATCTATTGCAAATATTACGCACTAAAACTAAGAACTCTCTGTGATACATATGCATATATCCCGCACCCTGGACGAGAGGTTCTAAAATAATCGCACTAATCTCATGAGATCTCTCTTTACATAACTTTTCAAACTCTAAAGCAGCCTCTTTAGCCGACTCTATGCTCATATCTTTTGGCACAGGTGTTTGCAGACTCTGAATTAGAAGCGGTTCATAGGTATCTTTGTAAAGTTTCACATCACCAACACTTAGTGCGCCAATAGTCTCTCCATGATATGAGTTTGTTAGTGATACAAATATTTTTTTCTTTTTACCATCATTTTTATGCGCATGAAAACTCATCTTTAACGCAATCTCAACGGCACTTGAACCATTATCTGCATAAAAACACTTCTCAAGCCCATCTGGTGTTAGTTTTACTAACCTCTCAGAGAGTCTTACAATAGGTTCATGTGTAAAACCCGCAAGTATTACATGCTCAAGCGTATCTAACTGCTCTTTTATTTTTTCATTTATATAGCTATTTGTATGACCAAAAATATTTACCCACCAACTACTAATGGCATCTATGTAGGAGTTTCCATCAAAATCTTCAAGATAGACTCCGTGGGCTTTTTTAATAGGGATAAGAGGAAGACTCTCATGATCTTTCATCTGGGTACATGGATGCCATAACACATCCAAATCTCTGTTTTTGAGTTCTAAATTATTCATCTTGAAACCCATTTTACAATCAAGCAAAGGAGTTTTTTAAAGATGCTTTATACTCCTCTGTATACTCAAGGGTCGTACAAGATAAAAGACCGTATAGATTCATATCCACACCGCTTATATTAAAAAGCTCCTCTCCATCTTTGTCTAAAAAGATAAACTTCTCATATTTATGATCCTTTTTGTCTATATACTTTGAGTAAACGACATAGACTGCTTTATCGTTTTCTGCTATTTTTGAGCAAGCTTCTATATATTTTTTACAACTTTTATCTACTTTTTTTATCTCTAAAACATCTGACTGAATTGTATTTAACAATATCTCTGGCAGTTTTGGAAGTACGTCATTAATATTTGAATATTTTTCTATATCGCTCACTGAAAATCCTTTATCCGAACTCTTTTGAAATTGATTTTACCACCTTTTCATTTATTTTTCTATTAGTTCTTAAATTATTCGAGTACAAAGTTCAATCTCTCTTTATAAAGGTTTAATGCGAATTTACCTAAAATTACAAAAATAACATAACATAAGGCTTTAAATCGATGATTACATGGATGCAGAGACATAAAAAATATCTCATAGTTACTATTTGGATTTCTACTATCGCTTTTGTCGGAGCCGGTTTCGTCGGTTGGGGTCAATATAGTTATGGAGATAAAGCCGGAGCAGTTGCAAAAGTAGGCAGTGTAGAGATAACAATGGGCGAACTACAAAAAAGCTACTCAAACCTTTATAATCAGTACTCACAGATGTTTCAAGGAGAGTTTGATGAGGAGAAGGCAAAAAGCTTTGGACTAAAATCACAAGCTCTTCAATATTTGACACAGCAAGCACTCGTGTTAAACTTGGCTAAATCTTACAATCTAAGAGTTAGTGACGCTGAACTGTTGGCCGAAATAAAAACTCAAGATTACTTTTTTAAAGATGATGTTTTTGACAAAGAGATATATAGGCAGGTTCTACAAAGAAACAATCTAAGTATAAAAGAGTATGAAGCCGATGTAAAAAAAGATCTTCTTATCAAAAAAACTCTCTCTCTTCTGCCTGTTGAAGTAAAAGCAAGAGAAGAAAATATTTTAACTACAGCTATGAATATAGCAGATAAAATAGAGTATAAAATGCTAGATATAAACCAGATAAGTATTGAGACATCAGACGCGCTACTAAAGCCTTTTTGGGAAAAAATAAAAAGTAACTTTATGACAGAAGTAAGTTATGATTTAAAATTTATCAAACAACCTAAAGTATCTCTAGAGTATGATGATGCAACAATTAATGAGTACTATAACGATAATAAGTTGAAGTTTAAAGATGAGGATGACAAAATACTCTCTGTAGAAGAGGCAAAAGAGAAGATAATCCAAGAGCTAGATGCAAAAGAGACAAAAAAAGAGGCACTAAGAGCATATATCGCTTACAAAAAGGGAGAACTTGAGGGCATAGAGATAAACAGTGTAACGATATCTCAATCAAACAACCCTTTTGGAAAAGATGCAATTGATGCAGTATCAAATTTAACTCCTCTATCTCCATTCTCCAAACCTGTTATGGTGGGGGATGAGTACTTAACATTTGAGCTACTAAAAGTAAATCAATCAGTGCCAAAAAGTTATGAAGATGCTAAGAGTGAAGTTCTTACAATGTATGTAGATCAAGAGAAGAGAGCAAGGCTTCTTGAATTGGCAAAAAACTCATTCTCTACATTTAAAGGAAAAATAACCGATTTTATAACAGTTAATGACTCTAACAAACTAACAGAGTTAAGTGAGAGTGAGGCTAGTGAATTTTTAAATACACTAGTAGCCAAAGAGAGCAAAAAAGGCTATATAACTTTAGAGAGTGGGAGTGTCGTTATGTATAATATACTGGAACAAAAACTGCTTAATAACGATAACAGTGATCAAAACAATGTTATTGGCAGGTTGAAGAGTACTATGTTTAACGAGGGGTTAATGAAGAACCTACAAAGCAAGTACAAAACCGAGATTTTCATCGAAGGACTCTAATTTGAGCAGAACTGTTTTAGCCATAGATATTGGTTCGACAAAAATATGTGCAATTATCGCAGAAATATCTGACGACAATGCCATAGCTATAACAGGAGCAGGAACCTGTAAAGCACAAGGTCTTAAAAAAGGGAGCATAACAAACATAGAGCTTGCATCAAGATCTATAAAAACTGCACTCAATGATGCTAAAAGAGTCTCCGGAAGCGAAGTTAAAACTGCTATTGTCTCAATTTCCGGAGCTTACACAAAAAGCCTAAACTCAAGCGGTATAGTAAATATTCAAAACAAAGAAGTTAGTTTTAAAGAGATTGAGAGAGTTATGCAGACATCTCTTTATAATGCCAACATTCCAAATGAGTATGAAGTGCTGCATGCACTTCCATATAACTTCAAAGCCGATGATCAAGATTTTATTGAAGATCCCCTTGGGATGAACGCTTCAAGGCTTGAAGTTGAAACACACATCATAACAACACAAAAATCAAATTTAAACAACCTTAAAAAAGCAGTTCGCGGTGCCGGTGTAGAGGTAGAAAATATTGTTCTTACCGGCTATGCATCTTCTATTGCGACACTTAATGATGACGAAAAAGAGCTTGGCGTTGCAGTTATAGACATGGGTGGGAATACAAGCAATATAACAATACACTCAGGAAACTCAATCAGATATAACGACTTCTTAGGAGTCGGCTCTAACCATGTAACAAGCGACCTCTCCATGGCGCTTCACACTCCTCTTAATGTTGCTGAGAGTGTTAAATTAAATTACGGTTCACTTCTAAACCCTAGCAGTGATCTTATAGAGCTTCCTATTATAGGTGATGAAAACACGACTCATGAGGTCTCTCTTGAGGTGGTACATAATGTCATATACGCTAGAGTTGAAGAGACTCTAATGATTTTAGCTCAGTTTATTGAAAATAGCGGGCTAAAAGATAAAATTGGCGCAGGCATTGTTCTAACAGGCGGATTCTCTCAGATGGAGGGGATGAGAGAGCTTGCTATTGCTACATTTGGCTCTATTCCGGTGCGTCTTGCAAAGCCAAGGGAGATGGATGGTCTCTTTGATAACCTTCGCTCAGCTGAGTACTCAAGTGCTATCGGTCTAGTTATGTATGCTGCATCTTCCTACACGCAATATGAGATAGATGTAAACAAACGAGTAAGGCACTCAAATGAGACACCGACTAATCAGAGCACTATAAATCTAACCCAAGAGCCTGATGTATCTACACCCCACCTGCAAGAGAGCGAAAAAAAAGAGGGTATGGTCTCTATATCAATGAAAAAGAACAAGAAAGATGATGAGGCTGGAGCCTTCAATAAGTTTTGGAACTGGGCAACACAGTTATTTTAAGGAGAGAGTATGGAACCGTTTTTAATTGAAGAAGCAAGCAGCCTAAATGGAGCAAGAATTGTAGCCGTTGGAGTTGGCGGCGGTGGTGGAAATATGATTGGTCATATGATAAAAGAGGGCGTAACCGGAATTGAGATGATAGTTGTCAATACGGATGCTCAAGCACTAAAAGAGGTAGTCGGTGCAACAACCATTCAAATCGGTGTAAAACTCACAAAAGGTCTTGGTGCAGGAATGAAGCCTGAAGTTGGCAAGGAGTCTGCATTAGAGAACTATGATGAGATTAAAAAAGCTCTTGAGGGTGCAGATATAGTATTTATCTCTGCAGGTCTTGGCGGTGGAACCGGAACAGGAGCCGCTCCGGTAATTGCAAAAATTGCAAAAGAGGTAGATGCACTAACTGTTTCGATAGTTACAAAACCTTTTATGTTTGAAGCACCAAAAAGACTCAAACTTGCTAAAAGCGGACTCGAAGAGCTTAAAAATGAGAGCGACTCTATTGTAGTTATCCCTAATGACAAACTACTCTCTATAATTGATAGAAAACTTGGGATTAAAGATAGCTTTAAAATTGTTGATAGTGTTTTAGCTCAAGCTGTAAGTGGAACAGCAGGTGTAATTCTCTCTAGTGGCGACAACGATATAAACTTAGACTTTGCTGACTTAAAAACTGTTATGAGTCATAAAGGCATGGCGCTTATGGGAGTCGGTGAACATGAAGGAGAAAACGCTGCTTATGAAGCTATCAAAGCTGCAATTGAGTCACCTCTTCTTGATAATATTTCCATAAATGGGGCGATGGGGGTTCTTGTTCACTTCCATATGCATCCAAACTTTCCTATGATAGAGACATCAGAAGCTATGATAGTTGTTCAAGAGAGTGCGCATGAAGATGCAGATGTAATATTTGGTACCTCTACTGATGATGCGCTTCCTGAGGATTATGTAAAAATAACTATAATTGCAACCGGTTTTGAAAAAGACTTAAGCTCCGGCTCAAACAATAATGACTTTGTGAGTGAAACTCCGTCTCCTGTTACTAAAATACGTCCAAAGCTAGTTGTCGGCGGTGATCTTGACGGCAATCATTTAGATATCCCGTCATACATGAGACAACAACAAGATTAGTTTTTATATTAGGGACTCTTTTAAAACAGAAGAGCACCTGATAAACCCTTAAAATAACATACTCTAATTGTTAACACTCCATTAACAAAAAATTAACATCTAGTTCATACAAAACTCATATACTTATAATGATAAACTTCTTGAGAAAGAAGTTTAATATTAACGCCTAAATTAAGGCAATATTCAAAGGATGTGCGATGAAAAAAATTCTATTGGTGTGTTTGTTAAGTTTAGCAGTATGGGCTTCTGAGAGCAATGTTTATAAAGTAAGCTATAACTCTTCTGTTGATAAAGTTTTAGAAAATATGCTTGCTAAGTTTAAAGAAGAGAAGCTTGTTGTAGTTTGGCAACTTGATATTTTAGAGGAGTTTAAAACAAAAGGTTTAGACAAAAAATTCGGTAAAAACTTCAACACAGCAGGCCTTTCTGCAGTTAGAACACTTGTTGCATGTAACGGTAAATTCGGTAACGATATTATCAATGCTGATGCTGACATGATGGCATATTGCCCTATTCGTATAACACTAACAGAAAAAGATGGTGTAACAACAGTTCTATATGTACGTCCTTCATCTGCTCCTAGAGACTCTAAAGCGTACCAAGCTCTTGTTCAATTAGAGAAAAAAGTGACAAAAGCTATTGAAGACTCAATGGAAATGGAATAACAAAAAGACTCTCCTACACAAGCCTTCACAATTTGAAGGCTTGATTTACTCATAAAAATCCCCTCTTAGCTCTCAACTATTTAGATACCTCTCTTATAAAATATATAGTTACTACTACGATAAAAACCTACTTCTATGCAACGCTCATATGTATTGAGATATAAATCAAATCTCTATAGTTATCAAAGCTATAAAAAGAGCAAAAGAAACTCTCTTTAGATTATATTATTGATTGTAAAAAAAGATAAAGTAACAACTATGGATAAAAGATTATTTGGAGACAGGCTCTTGAGAGGAGAGCCTGTAGATTAAAACAGGAGAGTTTACTACCGGACTAAATTAGCACGGTAGTACTAGTAAATTAAGAATTAAAACGTATATGAGGCAATTGCACGATAGTGGTTTTGTCTTCTTTCAGGTGTACTAGCAAGAGCACGACCATTAAACTCACTTAGACGTCTTGCGTTGAATATTTTAAACATCCACTCTTTACTTGGCTTATACACTAGAACAGTATCTACTTCGTATGCATCCTCAAGAGCTGTGTTTCCTGTTGTTTTAGTAACACCACCCAAAGTACTGTCAGATTTACCGTAATTAGCATAGCTCATCATAAACTTAAGTCCCTTCATTATTACATAATGACCGCCTATTTTATATGCATCCACATTATCTCTGTATGCATTACGAGAAAAGATAGAGCTTGTATATGCAGGATCTGCGCCCCAAGCATTGAAGTATTGCCCCTCATGAGCAAGATCCTCGTTGCCTGATGAGTTAAATGCTGCGTACATACCCCATTTCTTTGTGCCTAAAGCTATTTTTGCACCCATCATTTTGAAATCTCTCTCACCAGCTAAACTATCGCCAGTATCTTTTTGCATCAAATACTGAGCATTTAAGTTTACAGCCATACCTTCAGAAACTGGAATTTTATAACCTAGCTCTGCATATATGTCATTTGCTATATCATCGGAGTGGTAAGCCCAAAGATCAGCTTGAAGATTTTTTACACCCGTATATGTTGCACCTACAACAGTACGACCTGACGTGCTATCTACACCTGCAATTGTTCCAATGTTGTAAAACTTAGCCTGCTCAACTGTTCCACCTTGACTTAAAAGCTCTGCTCCAACACCTGCTGTTCCAGTTTTCTCACCAATAATACCCCAATCAGGTGCACCACGTGAGCCTATAGACATCTTTGTGATTTGCCCTGCTGTAAGACGAAGACCGTCAATCGCATTTGTACCTAACATGTATGCCTCGTAGAAGTTTGGCATAAGAGAAGTCTGTATCTGCGTAAGCGGTGTTTCAAGAGTTTGACGACCAAACTTTGCATCAAAGTACTTATGTTTATATGATAGATATAGTTCGCCCATAAGAGCTTTTGACTCACCATCTTCATCGACAACCATGCCGTAAGCACCTTTATCCCATCCCTCTGCAGCACTGCTTTTATCCCAGTCTGTTAAACCTGCATCACCATTAACATACATACCAACACCTGCTTTTAGACCATCAACCCAAACGTCAGGAGTCTCATATTTGAGCTTTATCAAATAGCCGCTTCCGTTACTCGGTGCAAAACCATTGTTCTTATCATCTAATACAGTCATCCCTTTTAACATTAAGTCAAGAGTTCCACCTCTATACCCATTTATGTCAATATCTGCTGCTTGAAGCATTGCAGAGCCTACTAAAGCTGCCGCCAATGACAATTTTATCGCTTTTTTCATCCATAATCCTTTTTAGAATTTAATCTGTAGCTTAATCGCGCAAACAGCAACTGTTTTTACGTTCAAACTGCATAAATATAGTATAAGAAAGCTTTATAAATTGGATGTTAACTTTTTGTTAATGAATTGTTAACAAGCATTAGAGTTTAAAATAAAAGATGCTCTTAGAAAGTGATTATAAAGTAGTTAATGCCATCTTTGTGTCTGTAAGATAGAGAGTAATCATGTTTGTCTAAAATATAGTTTACAATGTATAGACCCAGTCCAAAACTCTCGCTTAGATTTGAGTCACACTTTGTAAAAGGCTGCGTATAATACTCAAGAGGGTGTTGTAGCTTCTCTCCTCTACTACAAAATGCAAGCTCATTGTCTTGAAGTTTAAGGTAGACTTCCGAGTCTATTGAGTATTTTATTCCGTTATCAATTAGGTTTTTAAAAACTATACTCATAAGGTCAAAATCTACCTCAACGACTCTATTGTCTAGATTGTTTTTTATACTCTGTGGCTCTAAAAATAGCAAATCTGCCGCATTATCTAAAATATCGGCTAAATGATAGCTTTTTTTCTCAATATTGCAATCACATGCAGTAATATTTTCAATCTGAACAATCTCTCTAGTTAAAAGATTTAGACGCAAAAAAACATTATCAAGAATCTCTTTTGTACGAGACTCTTCTAAAAATTCTAACGAAAGCCTCCCTTTAGCTATGGGTGTTTTTAATTCATGTGTTATATTTCTTATAAATACAACCCTTGAATTTATCATAGCTTTTATCTTCTTGACTGCTTTGTCAAACTCATTTGAGACCTCGGCAATCTCATCTTTGCCTTTTGAGATTAGATCTATATCCATATCCCCTTCTCCAAAACGGCGAATCTGCGTTTGAAGATGTTTTAAGGGATATATACTAATTGCAATTGAGAGAAACAGAGCAAAAAGTACTAATATAAAAGCTCCATAGAGCCACCACATGTAGTGAACATCTATGGGTTTTGTATCTAAATCTTTTAAAATCATACTGCCTGTACTCTTAGGAGTAATCATGTATCTATATCTCTCTTTTTCATAGAGATCGAAGTTTTGCATACCACATGAGATGGTTTCAAACTTATCTGTATTTAAAATACTGCTATATAGTTTTTCATCATCGACTATCTCTATATTTTTCTTTTTAAGATTTATGATGAGCTCTTCTTTTGTGTTTTTGCCTATGTGCCACAACATTACTAGCTTAGCAATCTTATGATAGTGAACTTTTAAATTCTCTTTTACAGATATAAACTCATAATCATACATCATCTTAAAAAGAAATGTCATTGCTAAGAATGCAACTAAAAAGAAAAGGCTTATTTTAAAAATAATTGAGTTTTTATTCAACTCTTCATCCTATAGCCTATCCCACGGATTGACTCTATATATATTGGGTCTCTTGGGCTGTCAAGTAACTTAGAGCGAAGACGACTTATAATTACATCTATGCTTCTCTCATCACTCTCCCAGCTAAGTCCCTCTACCGCATCTAAGATTGTTCCTCTGCTTAACACTATGCCTCTTTGGTTTATTAAAAAACTCAAAACACCATACTCTGCTACAGTCAGATTAAGAGGTGCGTCTTTGTGGTAAACAATCATCTTTGATTTGTCGATTTTAAAATCTCCAAAGACCTCCTCTCTTAAAATTGAAGAAGGTACTTTTTTACGTCTTAACATGGCATGTATTCTAGCTACTAGTTCTCTAGGGTCATAAGGCTTTGGCAAATAGTCATCAGCCCCTTTCTCCAGACCTAAAACCTTATCGCTAACCTCATCTCTTGCAGAGGAGATAATTATTGGTACATCAAAGGATGCAGATATTTTTTCACAAAGAAACAACCCATCCATTTTAGGAAGTGTTAAATCAAGTATTATAAGGTCAAAGCAAGTTTTTTTAAGATGTTCTACTACGGTTGTGGGGTCAGAGTTTACCTCAACATTTATTCCGCAATTAAGAAGATAATCAGAAATCAACTCTGCTAATATCTCATCATCTTCAACCATTAAAACATTTATGTTCTCTTCTAACATCTGTGTCACCTGCATTGCATATTTCTTTAGCTACGCTATTTTACACAAATTTAGAGCATAGTTACCTAAAAGTTAAATACCTCATTTTTTAAAACTCTAAACTTTGTAAACTCTTTATCAAGTTCTAGTCCAAGTTTCTTAGCACCCTCTTTTGAAATTCTTTGCACGCCTAAGGTTAGGTTTAACCTATCGCCACTCTGTAGAGCCTCTTTAAATGAAACCTCTCTTTTAGCGTATATAAGCGTATCTTTTATAGCCTCATTAGCTTCCCATGGCATAACCTCAACACCATCTTTTGCCAAGATTCTCTCAAATATAAAAGGTTCCAGAGTAATTGTTTTATTGCCTCTTTTTATCTCAGCCTTTAAAATTCCCTGTCTAAATGCCTGTCCAAAGAGAGCATGATTTGACTTGTTTATAACATTAACACTGAATCCATCGCTGTTTTTTGAGATTTCAAAATCTATATACTCTCCCATACTTCCGCTTTTATGGTATATTCCGGCAATTCCATGATAGGCATGAGTTTTTGTTTCGTTGATTGTGACTTTAGAGCCAAGAACTTGTGGCATATGGCATGTCACACAGCTATTTTTATCATCTTCGCTTATAAGAGCATCAAGCATTGTTATGTCAAAACCATGTTCGTTATTTGCGTGAGAGTGACACCCCATGCAGACGTTTCCGCTGTAGTAGTTCTCATTGTCATAGTCAATTTTATGAAACGGTGAGCTTTTAGGCTCTTTTACAAATCCAAACCAAGATGATTCCATCTCATACTCGGCTTTACCTTTTTTGCCATCCTCAGCAGTATAATACTCACGTTTTTTATCACTAACAATATTTACATTTGAGCTATCGCCCTCTTTTATATCTTTTATACTATGACAATACGTACATGAGATAGGTTCATGAACCTGCGTCTCATTTTTTGAAAGTACGCCTGTTTCAAGTGCCTCTAAGTCACTTGGAGAGTGACATTTTGCACATGTATATCCATCTTCATCCTTTGGATGTTTCTCCCACATAGCATTATGAATAGGGTTGTTATAGATTGAAGCGTTACGGTGAGAAGAGTCATAATACTCATCATATATGATAGGATGACATGCCTTACAAACCTTGCTCTCATTTGCCGTAAGAGTGTTTACAAACAGCAGTGTGGTAAAAAATAAAAAGATATAGCGCATGGGAACTCCACAAGTTAAAATTTGCATATTCTAACTAATAGAGAAGCTTATGTTGTTGATATAGGTCAGTTATATATGTTTATCTTAGAAGAACTCTAACAATGCTTCTTTATCTATAAATTTAGTCTTAACGTTTATTATCTCTTTATCTTTAAAAAACTTAAGTATTCTAGATAGTGTCTCGGGAGAGACACCGAGAATTTCTGCTATCTCGATATTCTTAGTTTCAAAAAAGTCATCCGTATGGCTATAGATATATTTTGCAACTCTCTCTTTTGAATCCAAAACCAAGTTGGTAGATATAATATTTTCAAGATTTTTAATCTTTTTTATTAGAGAGGTTTGAATATTAAACGCCATATTGGGATTTGAGAAGATTACCTCTTTTAGTTTTTCAAAATCAATTTTTAAAATCTCAACATCGCTGTAGGCTTTTGCTGTTGCAGGATATGGCATCCCCTCAAAGTTTGCAACCTCGCCTATGAGTTCATTCTCATGAAAATATTTAAGCACCACCTCTTTGTGGTTTGATGATGTTTTATAAAGCTTTATCACGCCCTTTGCCAAAAGATAGAGGTATTTAGGCTCATCACCCTCATAAAACACAATATTGTCTTTAATAACCCTATGTTGGGTAGTAAAGTTCTCTATCTTGCTGATTGTCTCTTCATCTATATTTTTAAAAAGAACTATATTCTCTAAATGTACTCTCATTTTGTTTTTTAACAACCTCACTATAAGTTAAAATTATCTTTATAGTTTTTTTATATCTGAGCTAAAAGCGCAATATTTATAAAAAAACACCATTTCTTACATAATACACAACCACATATAATGATAGCAATATAACATAAAGGGAGTTAAACAAAAGTGAGGTTTTATAGGTAATTTCTCTCTCTTTTACAAAAACAACCGATAAGCCGCTAAACGTCCCCAAAAATAAAAGTGCATATATCATGTACCCTACATAGTAGTAATCGCTCTGCAAAAAACAAAACGGGCAGTGATGAGATGGAAGCTCGTAGATATAGGTACCGAAAAATAGTATAAGCGCAATGAGCGAAACAGGTAGAAAAAGAAGATTTAAGATACTAAAAATATATCTATTTTTAAAAAAATACAAGAGCACAATTAACAGATAATTGCCATAAAATAGAAGTAGTAAAACAGCTGTATCTATTTGAAAGAGTAAAGAGATTGCAGAGGTTGAACTACTTGAGTATATACTTCCACAGCAACTTACCATCTTCTCAATCTCTATGGAGTTAAACATTAGTGTCTCTAAGAAAATCTCAAGCATTAAAAGAGAAAACAGAGCTATAAAAAATCCAAATTTCATCTTTGTATAGGGCGCTGTTTTATCGGCAATATCTTGGGAGTGAAGCTTTAACCATAGAGCAAAAAGGTATATATTTAAAATCTTCAAAGCAATTACATAAACACCGGTTGAAGTTGCATCAACAACACCCGCAGCACACATGGCACCTGTTATAACATTTGATATTTTATCAAGCGTAAATATAAAAAATAGAAATAAAACTGCCTTTGTGATGAAAATATACTTAATAATTACAGCACCCAGATAGCCCTGCTTCTCCAAAGAGTATTGCGCTTGTGAGGTAGAGTTTGCATCCCAATACAGGTATATTTTAACGCTGATTACAAAAGCTGTTATTGCAAATATAGCAAATATTGCGTTTAGGATAAGAATAGTCAGAACTTCAGGGCTTAGCAGCATTTAGATGATACTTCCATGAGAGATCTCAATCTCTTTATCTACAAAGTCAAGATTAAAAAAGAGAGGATCATGAGTAGCCACTACAACTGTTTTTTTCTCTGATTTTAACTCTTTTAATATCTCTATAAAAGAGAGAGATAGCTTCTCATCCAAGTTTGCCGTTGGCTCATCAGCTAAGATTATCTTAGGGTTATTTATATTTGCTCTAGCAATTGCCACCCTTTGCGCTTCTCCTCCGGAGAGATTTTTTACAAGCTGATTTTGCTTATGCTCTATATTAAACATCCTTAGAACTCTTTGTAGTCTCTCTTGGACAACCTCTTTATCAAGATTCATAGGAACAAGAGGGAGGATTATATTTTGTGAAACACTGAGTGTCGGTAAAAGGTTATAGTTTTGAAAAATAAACCCAATATTTTTGCGTCTAAATTCAGATGCAAAATCATCAGAGAGTTTGGATATTCTCTCGCTATCAACAACTACCTCTCCGCTTGTAGGTTTATTAAGTGCGGCGATAAGTGAGAGTATAGTGCTTTTTCCACTCCCGCTTGCACCCTTTAAAACCACAACCTCTCCCTCTTTTATCTCCAGATTTATCCCGCCTAGAGCGGTTACCTTATTTGCGCTATCTATGCCGTACTCTTTGATTATATCTTTTAGTTTTATCACTATCTCATAACCTCATCTGCTTCAAGTGTAGCGCTTCTCCATGACGGAATAATCGTTGCGGCTATATATATTGGTACGCTTAGAAAAAATATAAGAGCCATAGTCTGTATGTCAAAAACATATGTCAGCGTGAATGATGTCTTTAGCTGTGAATACCCCGTAAATATATTTTGCATAAGCGGGGCTTTTAATATATAGACAAAAAACAGAGCCGAAATAGTGCCTGTCATATATGCGAAAAATGACAAAATAAATCCCTCATAAAATCTCTCTTTTAAAACGTCATCTACTCTCCACCCGAGTGCTTTTAGAACTCCTATCTCTCTTTTTTGCTCGCTGCTAAGCCCGCTTGCTTTGTCATATATAATCATAAAAAATGTAAAAATAGCTACGATAAAAAGTGCTAAAAAAACTCCGCTTTTGTAGTCAAAAATATTTTGATAACTTATCTTTAAATCATCTTTTGTAATTACTCTAGCATCCGGGTATAAAAGTTTTATCTTTGACGCAATAGTAGCAATTTCATCAGGATTTGCAACTTTAGCAACTATATCAGTCGCTTTTGCTTTATCTATGTCAAAAATCTCTCTTACGCTCTCTTGCTCATAACTATCACA
>NZ_JALOAA010000031.1 GCF_023229025.1 Sulfurimonas sp. | reverse complement strand
TGAGAGATACTCAAAGATTAGAACTTCACTAGAGATTGCAAGTGAGTTTAGGTATAGAGAGCCTATAATGAGCAAGCAGACTCTTTTTGTAGCAATCTCTCAGAGTGGTGAAACTGCCGATACGCTTGAGACACTAAAGATGGCAAAGGCAGCAGGTCTTAAAACATTGGTTATCTGTAACGTGGACAACTCCTCCATGGTAAGATTAGCAGATGCGACTATATTAACAAGAGCCGGAATAGAAAAAGGGGTCGCTTCAACTAAAGCATTTGCCACTCAGGTTACTGTTTTTTGGATGCTCTCTTTATTTGTAGCCAAGTTTAAAAACTCACTTAGCAAAAATGAGATAGCTTCACATATATTACTGCTCCGTGAAGTCCCCTCTCATGTAAAAGTTACAGATGAGATGCATGAGCGTATAAAAAGATTATCTAAAAGATATCTTCATGGTCATGGCTTTTTCTTTATCGGTAGAGATATTTTCTATCCGTTGGCGCTAGAGGGTGCATTGAAGCTCAAAGAGATATCATATCTTCATGCGGAGGGCTATCCTGCTGGAGAGATGAAACACGGTCCTATCGCACTTGCCGATCCTGAACTCTTTACCATAGCACTGCTACCTAAACATCTCCTCTATGAAAAAGCAAAAAGCAATGTTGAAGAGCTGAGTGCAAGGGATTCTACTATCTGCGCAATAAGTCAGATAGGGTTTGATAAAGCAGATGACTTTATAGAGATTTCAACTTGTGAGCACTACATGTTAGAGTTTTTTGAGATGATGATTGTTCTACAACTTCTCTCTTTAGAAGTATCCATAAGATTGGGTAATGATGTTGATATGCCAAGAAACTTGGCAAAAAGTGTAACTGTTGAATAATTATTTCTTATTTAAAACTAAATTTATATTTACTTAGATATTATAAAAAACAATATTACCATAAAAGAGCATTCTACATGACAACAAAATCAAGACTTCTAATTATCGTCACCTTCATGCTTCTTGCATTAACAACTGCAACGATTATAAATATTTCTCTAAATTTTAGAGAATACAGTATCAACAGCGCAGTAGAGAAATCTCAAATGGCAGCAAATATCGTCAAAGATGGTTTAACCGCGCATATGGTCAATGGCATGATGGATAAAAGACAATATTTTTTAGACAAAATCGCTACAAGTAACAATATTAAATCGCTCTGGATTGCAAGAGGGGAAAATGTCATCTCTCAATATGGAGAGGGTCTGCACTCTGAGACAATCAGAGATGCTCTTGATGCGCAAGTCCTAAAAACGGGTGAGAGCATCCAAAAAATTACTGAAAATACTAAAGATACGACTCTAAGAGTAACTATTCCATATAAAGCTTCAACTCCTGCAGACAACACAAACTGCATCTCATGTCATAATGTAAACAGAGGAGATACGCTAGGTATTATAAGCATGGAGTTTGATATAAGCGACATGAGAAGCAGCGGTATGATGACTATACTTAAGATATTAGGTATAAATCTCCTCTTTATAATTGTTGTTTTATTATTAATTAACTACTATGTAACTCCATATATGAATCTCTTCTCAAATCTTCAAAACGGTATTAAAAAGGCATATAGTGGAGATTTTACACATGAGTTTATCTCTAAAGTCGGTGGAGATGCTAAAAATGTTGTTGAGCAGATGAATTCCCTCTTTAGAAAAATGCAAGAGACCTTTGGAGATATAAAGTACAATCTTGCAACTTTTATACCACAGGGAGCCGCACTATCAAATGACCCACTTCATGAGGCAAAAACTATTATTAGCGAACTGTCCGATATTTATAAATTTAAAAAGACTATCGAACTTGACGGCTCAAAAGATGAAGTCTATACAAGAATTATAGATATACTAAAATTAAAATACCATGTCGGTCACTTTGCTTTTTATGAAGTAAACAACGTAACTGCAGAGAGAAAACTTATATACACTACTGAAGAAGAAGAAAATATCTGCTTTGAAAAAACAAATAAGAATGCGCTGGAGTGTAGAGCACACAGAACCAATAGTGTTACAATATCAACCGAGTTTCCAAATCTATGCCAATCTTGCATCTCTCTTGATATTGATTATGTCTGTATCCCGTTTAACATAAACCATGATGTCTCTCTAGTCGTCTCCATGACTTCAGACAATAGAGATGAAGTCGCTCTTATGAAAAAAAATATTCCTAGCATAAGACACTACCTTGAGGCGGCAAAACCGGTTATAGAGAGTCAAATACTGATGGAAAAACTAAGAGACACTTCACTTCGTGACGGCATGACCGGTCTTTATAACAGAAGATTCCTAGAAGAAGTTATAGATAAAATAATGAGCCATGCAAATAGACACAAAGAGAGTTATGCCGTCTTAATGCTTGATGTAGACTTCTTTAAGATGGTAAACGATACTTACGGGCATGACACGGGGGATAAAGTGATTGTAGCTCTCTCAAAGGTAATTAAAAACAGTATTCGAGAAGCAGATTTGGCAATTCGATACGGCGGAGAAGAGTTTTTAATACTACTAAGCAATGCGACAGATGATGGAATAATGAAGGTTGCTACAAAAATTCACTCTGCTTTTGGCGCACTATCTTTTGATGTAGGATCATCTGAGAGTCTAAAGAAGACATTAAGTATCGGTATAGCAAAATTTCCGACAGACGGCGACACTATATGGAAATGTATAAAGTATGCAGATACTGCTCTATATGAAGCTAAAAATACCGGAAGAAACAAAATTGTAGAGTTTAAACCAGAGATGTTCCAAGGAGAGGATTTTTAATCTTCTGTATACACATTCTAAATAAAATTAAAAGAGTGATGTAATTGCAAGGCGCTGACGAGGAAGCATACTTTTGTATGTGACGAGTTAAGCAACGCAGCAAGTGCGTTACTATTTTAATTTTAAACTATTTACTTATGTGCTACAAGCACTAACACCTGGAGGTGTTGTAGGCTGAACAGAGTCATTGCTTGCTCCGCCCTTTGCGTTTACCTCTTCAATCGTTGCCCAGATAGCCTCAGCTGCAGCCATATAGCGTTTTGCACTCTCGCTTGTAGGGTTTACAAAAGTAATAGGCTTACCTTCATCTCCACCTGTTCTAATGCTCGGCTCAATTGGAATCTCGGCAATTATTTTAGTGTCAAACTCTTTAGCCATAGGCTCTGAAGTCCCTTTTCCAAATATGTCGTACTCAACGCCGGTATCAGGAGCTATAAAGCCGCTCATGTTCTCAACGATTCCTGCAATTGGAATATTTAGCTTCTTAAACATATCTAAAGAGCGGCGAGAATCATCAAGTGAGACAGCTTGAGGAGTAGTAACAGTCAAACCTGCAGTAACCGGTACACTTTGAGCCAAAGTAAGCTGTGCATCACCTGTTCCGGGAGGCATATCTATAACTAAAACATCCAAATCACTCCAGAGTATATCTCTTAGAAACTGCTCTATAGCTTTCATAATCATAGCACCACGCCAAATAAGTGACTGCCCCTCTTCCATAAGTGAACCCATAGACATCATCTCAATACCGTAAGCCTTGATTGGAAGAACTTTATTTCCGGTAATCTCAGGTTTTATATCTGACACTCCAAGCATACGAGGAATATTTGGACCATATATATCAGCATCCAAAAGTCCTACCTTCTTGCCTTGAGCCGCAAGAGCAATAGCGATATTTACCGATGTGGTAGATTTTCCGACCCCGCCTTTACCTGAACTAACCATAAGAAAGTTTTTAATGTGTGGCGCTATATTTTTACTTTTTGGCTGTGGAGCCTCCGGCATTTTTGGAGCTTTTACATTTACACTTACATTAGCGGCACCGACTGCTTTTAGCTCTGCAGTTGCATCATCGGTTATCTGCTGTGCAACCTCCGGAGCGCTTGATGTTATCTCTACATTAAAACTAACATCATTGCCGTTTATCTCTATACTGTTTACAAAACCAAAAGTAACTATATCTTTAGTAAAACCGGGATATAGAACTTTTGATAGTGCAGAATTTACAATATCTTTTGTCATATCTTATTTTTTCTCCTCTATTAATTTTTTATTTTTTGTAACTCTACCATAATTAAATAAGACAAAAATTATCCTATATCAATTAATTAATTTCTTTAAGCTCCAAGAGCCTCTCTCTCTTTTGCTTCTCTTGCAATCTGCTCGACAGCTTCAGGGTTGTCCATAATGTTTTGAGTAATCTTGTACGAACAAAATTTCGGTCCGCACATAGAGCAAAATTCTGCCTCTTTAAATACATCTTGAGGCAGTGTTTCATCATGATACTCTCTGGCACGTTCACTATCAAGTGCCAGCTCAAACTGTCTCTCCCAGTTAAAACTATACCTAGCATCACTCATCTCATCATCTATGTCTCTAGCTCCTTTGCGCCCTCTTGCAATATCTGCCGCATGAGCCGCAATTTTATAGGCTATAATTCCTTCACGTACATCATCAGCATTTGGAAGCCCTAGATGCTCTTTTGGCGTTACGTAGCAGAGCATACTAGCTCCATGCCATCCGCCGACTGCTGCACCGATTGCCGAGCTTATGTGATCATATCCTGCAGCAATATCGGTAACTAAAGGTCCCAGTATATAAAACGGCGCTTCATGACAAAGTTCACGTTGTAGTTTCATATTGCGCTCAATCTGATTTAATGGAACATGTCCTGGACCTTCAATCATAACTTGAACATTTTTCTCCCAAGCACGAAGTGTTAAATCACCTAAAACCTTTAGCTCTCCAAGCTGTGCATCATCACTCGCATCAGCCAAACATCCCGGACGTAACGAGTCTCCAAGCGAGAGAGAGACATCATACTTAGCACATATATCCAAAATATCGTCAAATGCCGTATAAAAAGGGTTTTCTCTATGATAGTGCATCATCCAAGCAGCCATCAAACTTCCGCCGCGGCTCACTATCCCCATCTTTCTTTTTGCAATCTTAGGCATTGTCTCAAGCAGAAAACCTGCATGAATTGTAAAGTAACTCACTCCCTGTTTTGCTTGACGCTCTAAAACTTCAAGCATTACTTCAATGCTTAAATCCTCTATCTTGTTTCCTACGTCATGAAGGATTTGATAGATAGGTACTGTTCCAATTGGAATTTTTGATGATTCGATTACCGCTTTTCTAATCTCATCCAAATCACCGCCCGTAGAGAGGTCCATAGCAGTATCGGCCTTATAGTGCTGAGATACTTGCATCTTTTCAACTTCACCGGCAACATCAGATGCAATTGCAGATGAGCCTATATTTGCATTGATTTTACATTTTGCCGCGATTCCAATTGCCATAGGTTCTAGTGAAGTATGGTTTACATTTGCCGGAATAATTAATCTTCCTCTTGCAATTTCACTGCGAACCAACTCAGGAGATAGCTCTTCTACTTTTGCTACATACTTCATCTCTTCAGTTATTATGCCCTGTTTTGCGTAGTACATCTGCGTTTTAACAGGGTCGCTTTCGCGCTCTTGTACCCATGAAGTTCTCATATTTTCTCCTAAAAATTGTAATATATTCTATATTAAGTAGTGAAAATATAATCAAATAAAGTTAATATAATATTAAGTTGATTATTTGCTTTTATAATTTATATCTATTTTCTATATTTAAAAAATAATTAATTTCTTCAAGATAAAAAAAAGCTTTCAATGTGTATAATTTCGTAACACTTGTAATTTAGAGGAGCTTCTTTGTCTAATTTAACGCTCATCTTACTTGCTGCAGGTAGTTCTTCGCGCTTTGAACTGAGTGTTAAGAAGCAGTGGTTAAGAGTCGGTAAACAACCTTTGTGGCAATTTGTAGCAGATAAGTATGAAAAAACAACATATTTTGACAAGATTATTATAACCTCATCATGTGACGATATTGAGTTTATGAGACTCTACTCTGATTTTGTTTTTGTAGAGGGTGGAGCGACTAGGCAAGAGTCTCTACAAAATGCGCTTAAAGAGGTGAGTACCGAGTATGTTCTTGTAAGTGACATCGCACGCTCATGTGTAAGTAGTGAATTTTTGCAAAGAATCATATCCCACATTGGTAAAAGTGATTGCATTGTTCCTTATCTAAACGTTACAGACACAATTGTTTATGATGACAAAACTATAGATAGAGAAAAGGTAAAGAGAGTTCAAACTCCTCAGCTCTCCCTTACTTCTGCTCTTATATCTGCTCTTATGCAAGATGAAGAGTTTACCGATGAGAGTAGCGCAATAGTTGCTAGCGGAGGGAGTAGAGAGTTTATTTTAGGCGAAGAAGGTGCTCTTAAAATCACTCATATCAGTGATTTAAAAGAGCTTGGCTGTCTTGAGCCTCCATCTGATGATACTCTCAGCGGAACCGGATTTGACGTCCACGCTTTTGACGATAAAGGCGAAATGTATCTTGGCGGGGTAAAGATAGACTCAACATATGGTTTTAAAGCCCATAGTGACGGCGATGTTGCTATACATGCTCTTATCGACGCTCTGCTTGGTGCAGCTGGAATGGGAGATATAGGGATGATGTTTCCTGATAGTGATGAATCCTTTAAAGGTATAGATTCTAAGGAGCTACTTAGAGTAGTTGTTACAAAACTTCGCAACTTCGGTTTTGTAATCATTAACGTAGATATAACAATAGCAGCACAAAAACCTAGAATCAAAGATTATAAAACGACAATGAGAAAAACGCTCAGTGCAATCTTAGATATTGATAGCCAAAGAGTCAACATAAAAGCTACAACAACAGAGAAGCTCGGCTTTATAGGCAGAGGTGAAGGTGTTGGTGTGATAGCTAATGCGAATTTAAAATATTACGATTGGACAAAGATTTGAAGATACTAATTATAGAAAATGAAGTTTATTTGGCTCAAAGTATTGCTACAAAACTTAGCGAAATTGGTCATGTGTGTGAAATGTGCACCTCTACAAGAGATGCACTAAAAAGTAACAGCTTTGATGTTGTTTTACTATCGACAAACATCAACGGTCAAGATTTCAACCCTGTTATTGAAACTTTTAAAAACTCCATCGTTATCTTAATGGTTTCATACATTAGCAACGACACAGTCTCAAAACCTCTCTCTGCCGGTGCTAAAGATTATATATTAAAACCCTTTATGATTGAAGAGTTGATTAGAAAAATAAATCACTATCAAGATTACGATAGATTAAAGAAGAGAAATGAGGCATATGATAAATATCTGACACATAACTTCTCTTCATTTTCCGGTGAACATGACTTTGAAAATATAAATTTTCCTCTGCTAATCTCATCTTCTTACCAAAAGCATGCTGACTCTTTTGCTTTTGAATATGCAAAAAAGAAAAACTTACCACTACACTTCATAACTCTTAGTGACCCAAAATCAATGAGCGAAATAGAGTCAATAACAGGCAATTCTCTTATCTATATTATAGACCTTCAAACTCTTAAAAAAGGCGATAGAAAAGCTCTATACTCTCTGCTTAAAGATAAAAAAGCGATAGTTACTAGTACCGACAAAATAGATGATAATGAGCTTAATGTTTTAGAATTTAAGAGTGAAAATAAGATTTTTGATCAAGGAGAGATTCTCCCTATAGAGGATTATGTAAAATTTATAGTTTTGAATTATCAACATAAATTTCCTGATACGGAACTCTCTAAAAAGCTTGGAATAAGCCGCAAAAGCTTATGGGAAAAACGGAAAAAATATGACATCATCAAGAAAAAATAGAACTCTACTTATAGATAAAGAGGCTGCTTTTGCGCTAGAGCTTCTAAAAGACGGTCTGCTCTCCCCTGTTGAATCCCTTATGAATGAGCAGCAGAGTAAAAGTGTCTTAGAAACAGGACTTATAAACGGTAAATCCTTCCCTTTTCCCTTTATATTAACTCCATCAGGAAAGATGAATGCAGATGTTTTAAGTTCAGCTAAAAAAGGCGAAGAGATTACCATTCTTTTTGAAAAAGAGCCGTTTGCAACACTTATTGTAGATGAAGTTTTTCATATAGACCCAAGTGATAGAATAAAACAGATATACGGAACATCCGATATTTCTCATCCGGGGGTAATGTCAACATTTAAGAGATTAGGCTCCTTAGCGGTAAGCGGTGAGTACACTCTTGTAAATGAGTCTAGAAATACAAACAAAAAAATAATTCAAGAGGCAAAAGAGCTTATAGGCGCAAAGCATACAACTGCTCTTGTAATGGCAGCAAACCCTCTTCACAGAGCGCATGAGAAACTGATTCGTCAAACTCTTGAAAACACGGACCTGCTTGTTATATTTTTGCTAAAACCATATACGGAATCAAACCTATCATATGAAATAAGAAAAAAAGCTCTTGACTTTTTTATAAATAATTTTTTAACAAAAAATCATGTTGTAGTCGTACCGCTTGAGAATAGCTATATTTTTGCAGGATATAATGAGATAATACTTGATGCAATTGTTGCAAAAAACTATGGCTGTGATAGACTGACAGTAGGACGCAATCATGCAGGACTTGGAATGTTTTATGACTGTAACTCAAACAAATCAATTATTGATAAAGTCATAGGGATAAACATAGATATTACAGTAGCTAGCGAGTATGTTTACTGTGATGAGTGCACTACTCTAGTTAGTAAAAACACATGTCCGCATGGACAACATCACCAAATATCTTATCGTGCAGACTCAATTCTTGAGCTTCTAGAGCTTGGTATTTTACCGCCGACTATTCTCATTAGAAAAGAGATTTCTGCCGTAATCCTCTCAAAACTATTCCCAAATAGGTTTAAAAACTTAGAAAAACTTTACTATGATATTTTACCTATCGAGGGTCTTTTAGAAGAGCATACTGAAAAAGGCTTCTACTTAGAGTTGATGAAACTATATCAAACAACCTCTCTTACTTAAGGAAATAGATGAACTGGTTTTTTATAACTTTAGGATACAGTGGGCTTTCTCCAAAAGCTCCCGGCACTGTTGGAACTCTTCTCTCTCTGCCTCTTGGGATGCTAATACTTATCTATTTTGATGCACAGACACTCTTTTTAGCAACTATTTTAATCTCAGTAATTGCAATTAAAGAGATTAACAAGTACGAGAAAAAAAGTGGAATTCATGACGATAAACGTATAGTTATAGATGAGCTTGCAGGAATGTGGTTTGCACTAAGTGTCGCACCTGCAATAAGCGTAAACTTAAGTGAAGTCACAGATTTACAAAACGGTTTTTTAGTTCAAAGCTTGCTCTCGTTTTTACTCTTTAGATACTTTGACATAGCAAAGCCCTCTATCATAGGCAGACTAGACCGTGAAGCAAAGGGCGGAGTCGGTGTAATGGCTGATGACATAGTAGCAGGTTTTGTAGCAGGTATTTTAAGTGCCCTTTTATGGCAAGGGTGGTTACAGATTCAAAATCTGTTATAAAATTCAAGTTGCTTACCAAAAATTAAAATATAAAACTAAAAATGAGGAAGGATACTATAGTATTTGACGAATGTAGCAACGAAGCAAATGCTTCGCTATTTTTGTTTTAGATAAATAGGGGGTCGGATGATGGCTCTATCTCTTCAAAATCTTCTATAATCTGCGTAAGCATCTTCATAGTTTTTTCAGCCTTATTAATATGCTCATCAAAAATTGGCTTTGATTTGCCAAATGCTTCACCTAACTCTTGATACAGCAAAATTCGTCCATTTATATGCTTATTTATCTCGCCAAAAGCATCCTCTAAATATTTTTTAGAGTTTGTGTGCCTAAAAAGAGATCTAATCATCTTTATACGCTCTTTTATAGGAAGCGACTCCTCTATCGCTTCTGCAATTCTCTTTATATCTAACCTTGAGAGATAAACTCCGCTTATTGCCGGTGCCAAAAGTTTGGATGTAAGGGCATCAACAAACTGCGGAACCGGCTCCTCATCCTCTTTGTCGCCCACGTCAGGGTTGTTTTTTAAATCCTCCGGGTCTACTGAACAGCTATCTTTTACAAACTTGTCAAACTCTGCTCTTAAATCACTTAAATCGTCTTGGTTCATTTCTTTTCCTTAATTTTTTTGCAAAAAATGAAGGAAGCCCTCCATTTATTTGTCCGTCAAAGGAACTCGTCCCTTTGACTTCGCTAGCCGCTATGGCACTGAAGATTGCCTCCTTGAGGCAAACAAAGCTATGCAAGAACTTTGTTAAAATCTCATATCACTTTTGTCATGCTCTAGATGTTTTCTCTCTTTTAAAAAGTCAAAAACAGCTTCTGAGAACTCATGTAGCATATCATCAAATCCTAGATATGGTGCTCCGAGTTCATGCGCTCTTATCTTAAGCGGTGAGAACTCTTTTTTTTGTTTCATATCCAAATTTATATCACTTAATTTATTTACCATAGCTAAAGCACTAAAATCACTAAAATCAATAACTGCGTCATAAGATGAAAAATCTATCTCCATCCCCTCTGCTATGCGATTTATGTCAGCATCTACCTCTTTTATCTCCTTGGTAAAAAGCATAAGCTTCTCTATATCATCATTGAAGTATCCTAATTCAAAACCCTCTGCAAAATAGCAAAACGCTTTAGCTCTAGCACCTACTCCAAGAAGAGCCACCCTCTTACAGTTTTTCTCTTTTAAGAACTTTACCAATACTCTCATGCCCAAAATATCGCCTAGAAGAGTTTGACCGTCTCTTAGCACAATATCGCATACTCCTGAGTGTTTGACTGCTTCGCTTGCCTCATCTAAAATCTCCACAACGCTCTTGATGTATTCACCCGATATTAAAGCACCGTTTACATGAGATTTTTTCATATTGGCAACCGTAAAGAAAAAGTCATCTTCACGTATATTCATCGGTATCATCATTGCATCTTTATTATTTAACTTAAAGAGTTTATTTAGTGTTGCCGAGATACTGCTTTGCCCTGCGTACTCCCCTATAAAACCGTAAAGTTTTGTATGATGAGATATCTCATTACCGTTGTTCATCATTTTATATATCTCCTTTTATTCCCCAAAGCTCTCTAACCTCCTCTTCCTCTGCTTTACATCTGTAGCACAACCTATCATTGGAGTTTGAACTAAATATGACATTACACTCATCACATCTTCTTACATTGAACTTTATTAAGTTATGAACCTCCGGCTCAAAAAACTCTTTAACTCTATATGTGGGAGCCAGAGTAATAGCCTCAGGCTCGCATACATCATGACATATATGACACTTTATACATAAAAAAGGGTCAAAATCTATCTTAGAGTTTTTTATATCTGAACTAAGTGCACCGCTAGGGCAGACCCTGTAACACATCTGACATGCGGTACATGTATCGCTGTTTATCTCTTTCATTGATGTAAACGTTAGTTCATCCGCTTCTATAATGTGGTAAATAGAGGGCTTTTGAACTCTTTTAGCGGCGGTAAAGAAGAGCTTTCTTCTATCTGTTATGCGTTTTTGTTTTAAAAGTGCAATATCGCTTTTTTGCAGAGTATGCTCAACTAACTCATCTGTGGCTTTTTGTATCTCTTTTTCAAACGCATGTTTTGTTTTAACAGCACCTGCTAAATTTACTTTACTGAAAAACTCTCTTCTGTTACTACTTTGGGCTTGAGTTGACTCTACTTTTTCGTACTTCACATCTTCGAGTTTTATCACGGCACTGCTCTGCATAGCTTCGAGTATATAGAGAGCTTCTTCGTGATTTTTCTCTATCTCTGGCTTGCATTTATGAGCTATTGCACACTCATTGCAATGCCCCATATCAAAGATAATCTCTTTTTTAAGAAGAGCCATTGATATAATATTTTCAATATTTAGAGCCGCTATACAAGGGACATTTTTTCTACATGAGATAAGATTATCGCTATCTTCTATAAAACTAAAGAAGAAATCGGTAGGATTAAAATCATCCAAAAAAAGTGCTTCGTTAGGACACACGGCATCACATGCGCCGCACCCTACACATGCAGAAAAGTTGATTGCAGGGAGTGGATTACTCCCGACTACAATAGCCTCGGTCGGGCAGATAAGTTCACATTTGTTACACTCACTCTCCTTTGAGAGAGAGCGGACACAACGACTAGCTTTGAGTTGTATCATTTAAAGATTAAGCTCCTTGGCTAAATACTCATTATCGCTAAGAATAAACTCCAAAGCCATATCAGCCGCGTCATAATAAAGAGGTGTCCTAGCTTCAAATTTAACATTTATGAGATACATAGGAGCCCACTTTAAAAGATGCTTGTTTAAAAACTCACTTTGAATCTCTTTGAGCTCTTTTACCGCTTCTTTATCACTCTCTAAGAGAGCTTTTAGCTCTGCCTCTGCCAGATGATGCATAAACTCAAGTTCAACACCGATGTGGTCTGCAGAGATTGTACGTGCAACTTCAAAATCAACCATAAAATTATATGCACTATACATATCTGTTACCGGATTAGCACCGCCTGTCTCTATCTTTTGATCTTCTCTTATATAAAAAGTTTCATAAGGAATTAGATGCAAAAGAGAGAGGTTTACAAAATCAGGATTTAAATACTCTTCTAAAAGTTTAGTGTTGCTTACCTCATTAAACGGCTTCCACTCTTTTAAAGTCGGGAAAAAATCTAAAATATTTTCATCGCTTTTTATTGTTTGCAACATCTCTTCATCTAACTCTTGTAGTAGTACACGAGATAGAAGTGCGTAAATATTGGCTCTTGCTTTTGTATTTTGCATATTATTTTGTTCTTTGTATTAATTTTTTAAGCTGTAATTCTATCGCAAAAGTCTAAATCTATGGTTAGGGTAAATGATTAAAGCAAATTTACCTCTTATATACCCTCCGCAATCATGGCATCTGCGACTTTTTTAAATCCTGCAATATTTGCACCGTCAACATAATTTCCCTCAACCCCGTAATCTTTAGCGGTAAGCGCAACTCTTTTACAAATCTGCTCCATAATAAGCTTTAGTTTCTCATCAATTTTATCAAAATCCCATCTCTGCATAGAGGCATTTTGACTCATCTCAAACTCACTAACTGCCACACCTCCGGCATTTGCTGCTTTTGCCGGAGCAAAACATATATTGTGATTTAAAAAAGAGTCTATTGCTTCATGAGTTGATGGCATATTTGCCCCTTCACTTACACTTACACAACCATTTGTTATTAAGTTTTTAGCATCTGCTTCGCTCAACTCATTTTGAGTTGCACATGGAAATGCTGCATAACATTGAATATTCCACACGGCACGCTCACCATCTTCATAGTCACTAACCGGAGTATATTTAGCATCGGGGTGAAACTCTAAGTAGCGCTCTAGCGAGGCTCTGTTTTGAAGTTTAAGCTCTTTTAATAGCGGCAAATCAACTCCCCTACGATCATATATCATACCTCTTGAATCGCTACATGTAACAGGAATCGCTCCTATTTGCAGGAGCTTCTCAATAACATGTAGTGCAACTTTTCCGGCTCCGCTTACGGCGCAGATCTTTCCTACCAAGCTCTCTTTTTTTTCTAACTCCAACATCTTCTGTGTAAAATACACAACACCGTAACCCGTAGCCTCGGGTCGCATTAAAGAACCCCCAAACATATATGGTTTGCCTGTTAAAACACCATCGTAAGATGATGTTATTTTTTTATACTCTCCAAAAAGATACCCTATCTCCCTTGCTCCGACTCCGATATCGCCGGCAGGAACATCTATGCGAGGTCCTATATACTTATGAAGCTCTGTCATAAAAGCTGAACAAAACTTCATTATCTCAAAATCACTCTTGCCTTTTGGGTCAAAATCACTCCCGCCTTTTGCACCGCCTATCGGCAATCCTGTAAGCGAATTTTTTAAAATCTGCTCAAATGCTAAAAACTTTAAAATACCCTCATTTACACTTGGGTGAAAACGGAGTCCCCCTTTATATGGCCCAAGAGCGTTATTAAATTGTACTCTGTAGCCGGTATTTACTCTTATGTTGTTGTTATCATCAAGCCAGCTTATTTTAAACTTTATAACTCTATCCGGTACTATTAATCTCTCTAAAATTGCATATCTATTATATTTATCATCAGAGTTTAGAAGTGGAGATATCGAGTAGAGCACCTCTTGAACAGCTTGAAAAAAAACATTATTCTGTGCACAATCTCCAACTAAATTTTTCTTCATATTTTCTTGAGATATGTCCATAAATGTCCTTATTTTGGCTAATTAAAAAGCAGATTATACAAAAATATCTTAAAGTGAAAATTATTTTTATTTTTACAGTAGTGTTTAATTGATATAAAACAAATATCTTTGTAGCAATTTATGTTAAAATTCGTAAAAAAGGAGCTCCCATCACTTATACAATTATTCATACCATCCATATCTTTTCTGTTTTTATTTATGGCGGCTTTCTCTTTGTTGATATACTATTTTTATCTAAGATGAATCAAACGCTAAGCGATGATGAGCAAGCAAAGGCTAGAGAAGCCATTATGATTCATGTAAGAAAAGTTGTACCTTACGCTCTAATGGTAGCGGTTGCTAGCGGCTTGTACCTTATTACTCAAATTTTTGGCAAAATTGAAGGTGGCTCACTCTCCTATTTTCAAACTCTTCTTGCAATAAAAGCATTTTTAGGTTCTTGGCTAGGACTAAGAGGAATTAATCAAAAACTCTTTAAAATTGACCCATGGGTTTTTAAGAGTCACTTCTTCCCCTTTAGCCTAGTTGTCGTAATAATCCTTCTCTCTCAATTTATGTTTCTATAAACTTATATCTTAAGGGACCATTTAAACTTTTTAGTATAAAATGTGATTTTTTTATCTCGAAAAATTACTAAAACTAAGAGGTTTTCTATGTTTAAAAATTTAAGCATCTATAAAAAGATGAACTACTTTATTGTTATGGTGACGGTCTCTGTTTTTTCTGCTGCTCTAGCAATATTTTTGGCAATGGAGTATATCGAATCAAAATATAATCACCTTCATCACAACTCTATGATAGGCGGCTTAACAACGCTCAAAATAGAGAAAAACCTCAATTATGTCAGCAGACTATCAAGAGATATAATGTTAGGCGGCGACTATGACAAAAATATAGAGAAACTTGACAAAACTATTAAAGATGTCCAGAGAGATTTTAATGCCTTAGAAGAGCTTATGAGAGAAGAGCCCTCTTTCAATATAGTAAAAGAGGCAAATAACTCTACTATGCTCTTTTTAAATAATACGCTAAAGATGATGAAATCTCTTAGTTCGCAAAATATAAATGAGAATAAAGATAAAATCTACAGCGATTACAGTAGTGAACTTACCCCTTTTGCAAACACCTCAAGAGAGTCCTTTAAAAAGCTTGTGGAGCTAAAAGCACAAGAGCTTGAGCATGACTCTTCAGATTTAGGAACTGTAATAAATTTCTTTAAGTACTTAGCTTTGATAGCGGGTATCTTTGTCGGTCTTGTAGTGTTGATACTTGCTACTATAATAAGAAAATCTATAATATCGGGTATTAACGATTTTACTTCCCTTATAAGCTATGTTTCTAAAGGTGATTTTAGCCACAAGGCTGCGACAACTGAAAGGAATACGGAGCTCGGTATTATGGGGTGCGAACTCTCCCAGCTTATTGAACATACACAAAACCTTATACATGAAATTAACACTACAATTACGGATGCCTCTAAAGGTATATTTACTCACCGTATATCCTCAGAGGGGATGAGCGGCGAATTTGTAGATGCAATACAGAGCGTTGGAAAAAGTATAGAGTTTATGAAAACTCAACATCAAAAAGCTCAAAGAGATGTCTTTAACTCAAAAATCAGTACAAGAAGCGTAAAGGTAACTGAATCCCTCTCTATGATTATCTCTGATTTGGATGAAAATCTCAACAACCTAAAATCAGTCACTTCTGCAACAAAAGAGGCTTCTGATTTAGCAGATAACTCACGAAACGACATAACAAATATTACTAACGAGCTACATACTCTAAATGAGCAAGTAAATATCAACAACGACAGTATTAGCGAAATAGCTAGTCAAGCAAATGAGATAACCTCGGTAATACAGCTAATAACAGATATTGCCGATCAAACAAATCTCCTAGCACTAAATGCGGCTATTGAAGCAGCACGTGCAGGTGAACATGGACGTGGATTTGCGGTTGTTGCAGATGAGGTAAGAAAACTTGCAGAGAGAACCCATAAAGCTACGGGGGAAATCTCCATATCTATTAAATCGCTTCAACAAAACATGAGCGAGATCCAAACAAGCTCAGACAATATGAAACAAACGGTAGAGGGATCTGCGCAGAAGATTAATGGTTTTGAGGATACGCTTATAGAGCTAAGCGAAAACTCTTCCAAAATTGTTGATTTCTCCTATAGAATGGAAAATAGCATATTTATAGTTCTTGCGAAACTAGATCAGATACTCTTTAAATCGCGTGCTTATAACTCAATAATATCTCTAAAAAATGTAGTGCCTTCAAAAGCCGGAGATAAGTGTCGTCTTGGAGAGTGGTGCTCAGAGGAGGGAGAAGCTAGATTTGCTCGCACACAATCTTTTGCTAAACTAGAGGCTCCTCGCGTAAGTGTAAGCAAAAAAGTTCATGAAAATCTTAGTTTTCTTGAAAAAGATGCACAAGAGCAAACTCTGAAAAATTCAGATAAGATTATAGAAAATTTTGATGAGATGGAGAAGGTCTCTTCTGAGCTCTTTGAACTGCTCGATACAATGCTAAAAGAGTAGGTTTATAGCACTTTACTCCCACTCCTCATACTTTGAGTGGGAGTGTTTCTCTTTTTTGTAACGTCTGGCATTTTTGCTCTTATCAAGCTGATTTGATTCATATAGAATCTCATCTTTTATCTCATCAATCTCTTTACTGCTCTCTTTATAGCCTATTATTTTTTTAACCAATTTTTGTAAATCCTGCAAGTCTCCCTTATAAAGAGCTATCTCCTCTACTCTCTTGAGAACTTTTAAGCTATTTTCTATTTTTTTATCATACCCCTCCTTAGAGAGGTTCGCACTCGTAGAGAGATATGAGAGAATACTCTTGTGAAATCTCTCTAGTGCTCTTATATATCGAAGTCTGTGCGCATTATCTATCGCTTTTTGTGATGCCATTTCCTACTCATTAATTTGTTTTTTGATATAATTATACACTTAATTTTAGCGTGGAGTGCTGTTTTGAAGAAAATATTTTTATCTATTTTAGTTTTATCTTTATCTCTTTTTGCTTCTATTAAAAATCAAGATGCGTCATACGAGTTGCTTAACTCAAATATACCTATTGTTGACATAAGAACACCCGGAGAGTGGAAGGAGACCGGTCTGCTAAAAGGGGCTATTCCGATTATGCTTTTTGATGAAAAAGGAAATTATGATCTTAAGGTTTTTTTGGAAAAACTAAACGGCAACGTTGATACTAAAAAGCCGTTTGCTATCATTTGCAGAACGGGAAGCAGAACAAAAATACTGGCACAATTTTTATCTCAAAAACTAAACTATGATGTTATAAACATGACAAACGGAATGGTTTACGTCAAATATAAAAAACTGCCTATTACTCCATATCGTTCAAACTAAAATATTGCAATTTTTTAAATTTTTGTTTTATCTATCTACAAGGTTAGCGCTCCTGTTTGCTCTTATAGCGCTTATAGCTTTTCTTCTTTGGGCTATATTATATGCGATTTTTCTCTAAAACTGCAGGCGGCTCTATACTATTTACCATGGCATAAAGTGTAGGTAGATATATTAGATTTAAAAATGTTCCCCAAAGCAGTCCGAACCCCAAAGATATAGCAATCGGCTGAAGAATCACTGCCTGACCGCTTGCATAAAATATAATAGTAATCAGACCTAAAAACGTTGTAACAGAGGTGATTATAATAGGACGAAGCCTCAACTTTGCCCGCTGTAAAAACTCTTCTACTTTATGCGTTCCTTTTAGAAAGTCAAGCATAATAATTCCATCATTTATTACAACACCGGCAAGCCCTAATATTCCTATAACAGAAGGCATAGAGAGGTTTATTCCAAGCAGTTTATGCCCAATAAGTGCACCAAGAGCAGAGAGAGGAATTACACTCATAACCATTAGAACATACTTTATCTTTGAAAAAATAAGAAGCATTGTCAAAAAAATCAGAAATATTGCAAAAAATACAGCGTTTTTCATATCATCTTTTAATTGTTCATTCTTCTCTTTTTCCCCTAAAAGCTCAATATTTACTCCCATTTTTGCTATCTCATCAAGTGTAGGCTTTAACATATCTAAAATCTCTTCAGAAGTTATATTTCTTTTATCTACATTTGCAAAAACAGTTTTTATGATATTGCCGTTTAGCTTATTTATCTTCTCATAATCTCTAATCTCTGCAATATCCGCGATATCAGAGAGTTTTACATATCTACCGTCTCCAAGCGCTATATTAAAATCTAAAAAAGTAGAGATATTATCTTTTGCACTATCTTCTGTTCTTATCTCCATAATGCCCAAATCATTAAACGTTGTAGCCTGTTTTTGATCTAAAAAGTATGCACTAAGCGTCCTTGCAACAACCGCTTCACTAAGCCCCAGGCTCTCTCCATAAGAGTTCACTTTAACCTTGTACTCCATTTTTCCATATTTTATATTATTGCTATAATCTTTAACATGCTCTATCTTTGCAAGCTCCTCTTCTAACCGCTCTATGCCTTTTTGAAGTATATTATCATTGTTTCCTGAGAGATTTATCTGAATATCACTTCTAATAAGCCCCGGTTTATCCTCCATGACACCGAGGTCTTCCATCTTGTACTTATCTTTATAGACACTTATTATCTCTTTTGCCCGAGGAGAGAGTTCATATGTCTGTTTCTCTCTTATCTTTTGGGGGTCATTAAACTCAAAACTAAAATTTAAAACAGGATTTATATACTTATCTACCCAGTTTGTATCAACCCTGTCATAAAGCTCCATGGTAATCATAAAAACGCTATTGTTTCTTTGTGTCTCCCCTGATAGACTTCTTCTATAGCCGACAACCGATGATATTGCCTTTAGAGAGAACTCTTCTGCATGCTCCATCAGTTTTGCTTCAATCTCTTTTGAAATCTCATAAGTATCTTCCAGAGGTGTGTTAATATCTAGTTTTCCGGATATATATAGATAGTTTCCGTCAAAATTTGGAAAAAATTGAAACTTCATAGATTTTGCAGTATAAAAAGTAGCTAATGGAATTAAAATAATAAAGAGTAGAAGCGATAATTTTTTATAGTGTAAAAAACGTAAAATCACTCTCTCATAAAGATTTTGAAATGGCACCCAACTAATTAGATTATTACTTTTTTTCAAAAACTCTTTTGCATGAAGCGGCAAAAAGAAAAAACTCTCAATTAAAGAGCCTATTAGAATTATAATTACCGTAATCGGGATTAGTAAAATAAAAAGAGCTATCTCCCCATGCATCATAAATATAGGCAAAAATGCAGCTACAGTAGTAATCGTTGCAAGCGAAACAGGAAGTATCATCTCTTTGACACCAACTATTGCAGCGTCATAGTTACTCATACCATCATCAATATGGCGTTGAATATTTTCGCTAACTACGATGGCATCATCTACCACAATACCGATAACAATAAGTCCTCCTAACAACGAGACTATATTTATCGAATAACCCATGTAGTATATACTTAATAGCCCTATAATAAAAGAGAAAGGGATTCCAAGTGCTACAATAATGGCAATTCTTAGATTTATCAAAACATACATTGACAAAAAAACCAGAATCAGACCAAACATTAAATTTGAAATAATAGTGTTTAATCTCTCTTTTACAGGTTTAGAACTATCTTGATAAAAATCAAAGTTTACCCCCTCATAGTTTTTTTCTATGCCCTTTACATACTCTCTAAGCTCCTTTGATAATACAAGAGAGTCTCCACTGACTCCTTTTGAGATGACTAGTGATATTGTTTTATTATTATTGTATGTTGCCAAGGTATCAGTCTGTGGATACTCGATAGTTACCTCAGCTATGTCACCGAGTTTTACGTACTTTGAGTCTATCTCTAAAATACTCTCTTTATACTCATCTGCATCTGCTTTTCCGCTTGCAGTAGATACATATGCAAAACTTCCCTTCTGCTCTATATTTCCTATTGGAAAAATATAGGAGAGGTTTGCTATTGCTTTTTGTACACTTGCGTGTTCAAGTCCGTATGCCAAAATTGCATCGGAGTTTATTTTAATTGTTACCTCCTCATTGGAGTCTCCGCGAATTAAAACCTCGCTGATATTATTTAGTTTTGATATTCTTGACTTCATATCTTGAGCTATTAGTGTAAGTTCCCCTATTGAGAGGTCCTTAGATGAAATAGCTAACCTAATGAGTGACCTTGTTTTATCAAGCAACCTTGCAACAGGCTCATTCATATCAGTAGGCAGGTACTGTCTACTAAGTGCTATAGCATCTTTTACGCGCCCAAGGGTTATCTCTTTGTTTGCACTATCACTAAGGGTTAGAAGTATCGCAAAAGCACCGGGAGTTATTGTTGTCTCTGTCTTCTCTATACCGCTAATATTGCTTATCTCATCCTCTATATCACGGACTGCCATCTTGTCCATAACATTAGCGCTAGCGCCACTGTAAGAGCCAATAACACTAATTTTATCAAGTTCAATATCCGGAAAAATCTCTTTTGGAATGTTTTTATAGGCGTTTATTCCCATAAAAATTAAAAAAGCTAAAAGCGCATAGTTTAATCTGGAGTTTTTTATAAAATATTCAATGAATTTTATCAATACAGGGCTCTTATAGAAGAGATTTTATAACGTTGCTTACACCTTGATGCAAATTGTAGTTTGAGATTGGGAAGTCAAGAGATTCATTTTCAAGGTTTACGGTATATCTTGATAAGTAATCACCCAAAACTCTTAAATCAATGCTCTTATATTTTTTACATATAGCATCGTCAAGTTCTGTTCTAAGTAAGACTCCGGCCTCATTTGATTTTTGAATTGTAAAGGCTAATGTTTTTAAACTTACAAAATCACTCCATTTTAAAAAAAGCTCCGGAGTAAGTTCACTTTGTGCTTCTCCTTCAGGATTAAAAAGCATCTCTGCATCTCTTAGAGGGATTAAAATAGATAGTATCGCAGCACTAAAAGGCACAACCTTGTCTCTCCAAAAAGGGGACTCATTTCTATTTTTTAACTCACTCTCTAATGTTTGTAAAATCGTTTCTATATCCGCATTTTTAAAAAGTGTATAACTCTCTTGTTTCATAAACTAATCCATTAAATTTTCTTGTTGTAGATTTTAGTATAATTTTGCTTTTAAGATACTTTTTTCATAAAGGCAAAACATTGAAACTAAACAAAAGTTTTACTACAAATCTAATCGCTTTGGCTCTTGTCATATTATCCTATTTCACAACAGACGATACTCAAAAAATCCTTCTATATTCGGGTCTTTTTGCACTCTCGGGTGCTCTGACAAATCAGCTTGCAATTCATATGCTCTTTGAGAAAGTACCTTTTCTATATGGCTCAGGAGTAATACCTACGCGTTTTGAAGCTTTTAAAGGGGCTATTAAAAATCTGATGATGAGTCAGTTTTTCACTAAAGAGCAGCTAGATTACTTTTTTAAAAATGAAGAGAAGAAGATAGATTTAGTGCCAATCATAGAGACAACCGACTTCTCTCCTGCATTTGATGCGCTTACTAAAACCGTAATGGAGTCCTCTTTTGGCGGTATGCTTGGTATGTTTGGAGGAGAGCGCGCACTAGAGAATCTTAGAGAACCGTTTTCGCAGAAGATGAAGAGTGCCGTTGTTAAAATAGTTCAGAGCCAAACTTTTAATTACACCCTGCAAAATCATCTTAAAAACTCATCTCTAAGCAGTGACATGATTAAAAATATTGAAGATATTATAGAGATAAGACTAAATGAGTTAACTCCTTTAGTAGTAAAAGAGATAGTTCAGCAACTCATAAAAGAGCATCTATCATGGCTTGTGGTATGGGGCGGAGTCTTTGGTGGAGTTATTGGATTGATAAGTTCTATGATACTATAGAGCATTGGAGTTGAATTTGCTTTGTAGCATAAAAATTATCTAACTATTTTTAGATACTTCATAAAGGCATCAACCATTATCTCATACCCCTTTTCATTTGGGTGGATATAGTCGATTTTTAGTCTCTTATCTGATTCAACGGCAGATAAGACATCCTCTTCAAAGAGGACTCCAGTCTCCTTTGCAACCTCACGGTAAAGAGCGTGTGTTTTAAATCCAAGGATACCAAAGTCAGGAACTCCGACAAGCAGAACCTTTGCTCCACTTGCTTCTATGGCTATTATCATCTCGATTAAATTATTTTTTAGTTTCTCGAGTGATAGTTTTCGTATAATATCGTTGCCGCCATGACAGAGTATAACAAGGTCAAAATTGCTCTCTAATAGCTTTGGGAGTCGCTGCAGACCCTCTGATGACTCTTCACCGGATATACCCTCATTTATAACACGAATACCCGTTTTTTTCTGAAGTTGTGATGGGTAACTATCCTCTTTTGCAACACCGTAACCGTAAGTAATGCTATCGCCAAAAGCAAGGATTTTAGAATCACTTTTAAGCTCAATATATGACAACTTTTCTCTACTCTCTTTTGTTAGAATTAAAAACAGCATAAAAGCAGTGAGTAAAACAGTTATAAGTTTTATTTTATTCATTTAGCTGTTTTAAAATTGCTATGCCGTGTACATCATTTTTGCAAGGATAACTATAAAAAGTCCCAAGACTAAAACAACTTTATGAAAATGCTCTTGCATAAAGTGAGGTTTTTGGCGACCTGTAAATTTTGTAAAAAGATTAAACAGCACACCCGCAGCAATAATAAGAGCCAACACTATCTTAATAACAAGCAGTTTTTGCAAATCTGTTTCAAAAAAACCTGCATTTGAGTTTATATATCTTGACATCATCATGCCGCCGCTAAGTACAATTATAAGAAGTGTAATAGGAAATATTTTAAAACTTTTTGCGCCCAATGTCTGATTTATCTCTTTATCCGTCTCTTTAGAGAACTTACCTTTAAGTGTAGATATCATAAATACGTCTGTAAAAACATAACCTAAAAACATGATTGCTAAAACTAAGTGTACTATATGTGCGTATGGATATACTGCTTCCATCGTTGCTCCTGTGTAAAATTAGTGCAATTATATCAAAGATGCCAATTGATAAACTTACATCTTTACTTAATCTCCTTACCTAAAGGTGTTTTAATAATCAGCATCTAGCTCTATAATGGGATTTTATTCTTATCTTTAACCGCGTTTTGTAGTTTTTCTTTTTTTAGTTGTTACCGGCTTTTTATAGTTTTCGCCTTTCTCGTTTTTCTTGATATTTTGAGGTTTTTTGTAAGGTTTTTTTGCTCTTTTTATCTCTACTTTTTTATGCTCACTCTTTAGCTTTAGCTCCTCTTCATCACGTCTGCGAATAGTAGGATCTGGCTCAAAACCCTCCACTATCTCTTGTGGGATTTTCATCCCTATAAGCTTCTCTATAGCCTTAATATCAAACTTTTCATATATGTCAATCAAGCTTATTGCCTCTCCTTCTCTTCCTGCACGACCTGTTCGCCCTACTCTATGAACATAGTCTTCCGGAATTGACGGGAGTTCATAGTTTATAACATATGGGAGCTCTTCTATATCCAAACCTCTTGAAGCGATGTCTGTCGCAACTAAAACTCTTGTTTTGCCCTCTTTAAATTCATTTAGAGTTTTTAGACGCTTAGCTTGAGCTTTATCGCCATGTATGACTCCACACTTAAGTCCATCCTTTTTAAGCTCAACAACAAGTTCATCCGCACTCGCTTTTGTTCTTGTAAAAACCAAAACCTGTCTAAAATTTCTTGAGCCGATTATGTAAGCTAAAAGCTCGGCTTTTTTATCTGTATCGACTAAGTAGGCTACTTGATTGATAGCATCTACAGTTGAGTTCTTTTTAGATGCTTCAATAAATGCCGGTTTTGTTAGTATAAGTTTTGATAGTTTTCTTACCTTGTCGCTGTAGGTTGCAGAAAATAGGAGGGTCTGATGCCTTTTTGGCAGAAGTGGATGGATGTTTTTTATCTCTTTTACAAAGCCCATATCTAACATTCTATCTGCCTCATCAAGGACAAAAATCTCTACATCTGAGAGATTCAGACCCTTTCCTATATGCTCAATAACTCTACCGGGTG